>NZ_JBARMD010000582.1:0-2137 GCF_049802275.1 Occallatibacter sp.
GTCGCCAAGGATCTGCATCTGGCCTGCGAACTCGCCCGCGCGGTCGCCGCCCCGGCCAATCTCGGCCTGCTCGCCCATGATATATTTCATCGCGCCCAGGCGCAGGGCTGGGGCCAGGACGGTTTCCCGATTGCCGCCCGCATCCTCGAGGCGATGGCCGGCTGCGAGCTGCGTTCGCCGACCGGGCAGAATACGGTAAGCTACCAGGCAGACGATCCGAGGCGAGGCACATGATGCGGTATGATTCTCGTAATGCCAATGACTTCTGGTGGCCGAAGGCGTTTAGGAACTGGCGGTTGACGATCGTGCACGCCAGAGTCTCGCATCCGGATTCGACCTATTTGGTCGGGCGCGAGATGGCTGCTAGCTGAAGGCGGAGGGGACCAATGCTCGATAGCAGGATCGCCCCGAGCGCGCCGCTGGTTAATCAGCAAGGTAAGAGGCTAGACAGGAAGGTGGATGCGTATTTCTCAGCGGACGTGGAAACGGATGGCCCAATTCCCGGGCCGTTCTCAATTCTCTCGTTCGCCATTGTGTACGCAGGCTCCTTCGATGGAGAACGCTTCGAGCGACCGCAGAGCTACGAGAGAAGCCTCTATAAGGAACTGCAGCCTATTTCTGACCAATTCCAGCAAGAAGCCTTAAGTGTGAACGGTCTTGACAGATCGCGCCTGATCATAGAGGGAGAAGCTCCCGAAAGAGCGATGACAGAGGCCTGTGATTGGGTGGCCAATAACGCGGACGGAGCTAACCCGGTGCTGGTTGCTTATCCGTTAAGCTTTGACTGGAGCTGGCTGTATTGGTATTTCGTGCGATACTCGGCGAACGGTTCACCTTTTGATTACTCGCGCTGCTTTGATATTAAGACCGCCTTCGCAGTCAAAGCCGCCATCCCAATTTCGGAGGCGGGCCGGTCGAGACTCCATCCATCGCTTGTCTCTAAGCATCAACATACGCATCACGCTCTCGGAGACGCAATCGAACAAGCTGAAATCTTCGCCAATATCTTTGAGTGGGAGGGGGTGCGTGGGCGAACTCTCTGATCGTCGGTCTCAGACGGGAAAAAGAATATTGCAACTTCGCACGAGACTGCAAGACGCGGAGAATCGTGCTAAGAGTAAAGCGTGTGTTTACGCTACCGGATCTTTCGGACGATGCGAGGCAAGTTCGCACAGCGACCTGGACCTGTTCATCCTTGGAAAAAACAACGGAACGAAGGGGCGCGATGGTAAGGAAGGAAGCCTTCTAAAACGCCTTGACGAAATTTGCATTAAAGCGGATCTCATCGAAGTTACACGTGTGTTGGGTATTCAGGAATTTTCAGGAGACGGTCGCTATCTTGTCCATTATTCTGTAGATGAACTCACAGAGACTCTTGGCACACCAGAGGACGACGTAACAAATACGTTTACGGCACGGCTTCTTCTTCTTTTGGAAAGCCACCCTCTTTTGGAGGATAAAGTATATAAAGAAGTTACAGAAGAGGTAGTTGTCGCATACTGGAGAGATTATGAAGATCACAAGGCAGACTTCATGCCAGCCTTTCTTACAAACGATATCCTGCGCTTGTGGAGAACATTTTGTGTGAATTACGAAGCGCGGACCGAGAGGGTCCCCGATGAAGAAAAAGCCAAGGGAAAACTCAAAAATTATAAGCTGAAGCACAGCAGGCTGCTGACTTGCTATTCTGCCCTCCTCTATCTTCTGGCTGTATTTAGACAGCAAAAATCGGTCCACCCAGCAGATGCCTTAGCCATGATTGGATTGACTCCCACGCAACGATTGGAGTGGCTTCGAGAACAACCCAGCTTGGCAGATGCGCATGAAACAGTAAGCAGGCTTCTTGATCAATACGAGCGGTTCTTGGAAACAACAAATGCCGAAGAGGGTGACATCGTCCGCCGTTTTATGGATAAAGAGACTAGCCGGGAATATATGACAGCCGCTTATACGTTCGGCAATCTGATGTTTGATGTGCTGGCCTGCATTGGGAAGGACAATCTATTTTATCGGCTGCTGGTGGTTTAGTTTAGCATTTTAGCGTCGCGTCGGGCGGCGGGATGTTGGTATTTGATGGGCAATCTGCAGGTAGGAGGGCGATCATGACAACCGCGCGGGCATCGGGCTATCGGAGCGG
>NZ_JBARMD010000583.1:0-2564 GCF_049802275.1 Occallatibacter sp.
TCGATGATGCGGTAGATGCCGCCGAAGGTTACGGCCGGCTTGGCGCGGTCACGGGTCAGCGGGTAAAGCCGTTCTCCGGCTCCTCCAGCCAACAACACTCCCAAAGTGTCTTTCATGTCGCTCTCGCTTGGATGCGATTGCTGGATTCAGGAAGCCGTCGGATGGGGAAAAAGTGGCTGATCGCCGCACCGAAAGCCTGCACCGAAAAACAGTAGATACTAGCACAGCCGGAGAAAAAACGTGGGCGGGCCACAGCCGACCGCTACGCGGCTGATTGCCGATCTTCCTCCGTGACTCTGCGCCTCCGTGGTGGATGCGGCCTTGCCGCGCGCCCGGTGGTCCCCTTGCCTGACTGCAGGGTCTCATTCTGAACCGTAACCCGTAAGTTGTTGAAAGTTGGTTGCAGCCATCTGAACCTGCAAAAAGCCGCTCAGGATCGCATCTGGAATGCTCTTTCCCAAGCCGGGAACCGCCTTCTGACGCGGACTAATGCCCAGGACGACCCAAAGCCTCACCCGCAACCGAAAGCCCGTCAGCGGGCCTGCAAACCCACCTGGCGACGGTTTCCCATTTTGGGAATAAATGCGTATCTCTGCGTATGTACAACCGATGCAAAATGCAACACTAGGCGCAGCGCCCGACCGTGATCCATCAGGGCGTGAAACCCCGCGCGCGAGATTCCTGAACACGATTGAAGCGGTAACCGCACTGATAGAGACCGTGGTAAACTGAAAGCCCGAACGCCGGAGAGGTGGCCGAGTGGCTGAAGGCGGCGGTTTGCTAAACCGTTGTACGGTCAAAAGCTGTACCGGGGGTTCGAATCCCCCCCTCTCCGCCAGATCACTCGTAGGTAGGCGCTTAGCTGCTACTACTGCAGGGAACGACTAGTCTTACCGACTTCAAGTGGAGCACAACCGGAGCACACTAAGGTCTCAGAAGACTGGCTCATTGCTGCGATCGCATCCGGCGATTCCGTCTTGATCTAACAGTTGTGGATCGTCCAACTGGTCAAAATTGACCATTCTTAGTTTCTGAATACCTCAATACTAGAGTTCGGATAGCACAGAAAATATTTCTAACGCGCAAAGCAGCAGAGCGCGTTTCCTGAGTTCACCTCAACCCCAACTCCGAAGCCACGGCGGAATATCGATGTCTGTTATGGAAGCAGCAGTCCCGACCGGAACGCTCGCACTTGTTCATAACCGGCCCGTGGCTCACCAACCGATGCCCGTCACGGTCCCCGGACCGCAATCCAGCGCCGGACTTCCGAGCCGCATCGCTGTGATTGGAAACTACCTTCCACGGCAATGCGGGATTGCTACTTTCACCACCGACCTGTGCGATGCCATTTCCGGTGCGTGTGGGGCGGCGCAATTGTTTGCCGTTCCGGTGAACGACACGGAATCGGGCTACGACTATCCGGAGCGGGTGAGGCTCGCGCTCACACAAGATGACTTGTCATCCTACGAACAAGCGGCCGATTTTCTGAATTTCACGAATTTCGACCTGGTGTGTTTGCAGCATGAGTATGGAATTTTTGGCGGTCCTGCGGGCAGCCACATTCTCAGGCTTCTGCGGAAGCTCAAGATGCCGGTCATTACTACTCTGCACACGGTACTTCGGGAACCGAATCCTGACCAGCGCCGGGTGATGGAAGAGATCGCCGAACTATCGGATCGACTGATTGTCATGAGCGAGCTCTCTTCGCAGTTTCTGCAAGAGATATTTAAAGTGCCTGGCAGCAAGATCGACATGGTGCCTCACGGCGTGCCCGATCTGCCATTCCTGGATCCAAATTTCTACAAAGACCGTTTCGGGGTGGAAGGAAAAGCAGTGCTCCTGACCTTCGGCCTACTCTCGCCGAACAAGGGAATCGAAAACGTAATTCAGGCTTTGCCGCACATCCTGGCCAGACATGAGAATGTCGTCTACATCGTCGCGGGCGCGACTCACCCTCACATTCTGCGCCGCGAGGGGGACCTCTATCGGTCGCGCTTGCAGGCGCTGGCGAAGGAAATGGGAGTGGAGTCGAAGGTAATCTTCCATGATCGCTTCGTGAGCCCGGCGGAGATGCTCGAGTTTATTGGCGCAGCGGACATCTACATCACGCCCTACCGCAGTGAGACTCAGGTAGTCTCGGGAACGCTCGCCTATGCGCTGGGAGCAGGCAAGGCGATCATCTCGACCCCCTACTGGCATGCGATCGAACTGCTGGATGACCAACGCGGCGCATTGGTACCCTTCGACCAACCGGATGCGATCGCTCGAAAGACAGTCGAGTTGCTCGACACCCCTGCCATACGCCACGCGATGCGGAAACGGGCCTACTTGTTCGCGCGGGACATGATCTGGACAAAGGTCGCTCAGGACTACATGGCAAGCTTCGCACGCGCTCGCAACGACCGCATGAGCAACCCACGGGTGACGTTCGTGGATGCGGTGCCCACGAGGTGCCTCGACAGGCTGCCCGATCTGAACCTGGACCACATGCATCTCCTGACTGACGATACCGGCATGCTGCAGCACGCGACCTTCGGCGTCCCCAACTACAGCGAGGGGTATAC
>NZ_JBARMD010000584.1:0-5095 GCF_049802275.1 Occallatibacter sp.
CGGCACGGCTGCGCACCACTGGCGCAAGGGCCGCAAACTCGTCGCCGCCCAGTCGCGCCAGCATGTCGCCGGAGCGGAGTTGGCGCTTCATGCGCATCGAGACTTCCTGGAGATACAGATCGCCAACATGGTGGCCATAGAAATCATTCACCTGCTTGAACTCATCCAGGTCGATGTACACCAGGCCGAAGATCGAGCCCTCTTCCTTTGCCTTTTCAATCAATTGTTCGAGGTAGCGGTCGAGCGAGAAACGGTTATGGATATCTGTAAGCAAGTCGAACTCCGAACGATAGACTAGGTCTTTGTAAAGCTTGCGTGTTTCAATGGCGAGTGTTGCCAGCCGTATTCCTGCTTCCATCGCCGATGCTTCATCGTGCGGACGAGGCTCGCCGGCTTCAGTCGCCGCAAACAGTGTTCCCAGCGAGCCACCGGCGCGAGCAGGAATGTCGAGGCGAATGGTCCGAAGCCCTTGCGCATTGGAGGGAGCATTTCCCAGCCGCGCGCCATCCGGCATTTCGCACCAGCAGAACGGGAAATCCAGGCTGAATGCCACCATTTCTGTGACGGCATCGATCAGCTCGGGCATGGGGCGCGAGCTGTTGATGTCTTCGAGTATCCTGCTCCGTTTGACTTCCAATTGCGTGTTGTGGCGTTCGATCCGGGCTTCGGTTTCGGCATGTGTCGTAATGGTTACAGTCTGATTCTGCACCTTCATGCGAAGAACCCAACCCCAGACGCCGACGATCAGCACCATCGCCAGCAGCACAACTACGACCCGAACCAGGTTGCCCACGCTCACCCAGGGTGGCGCGCCCACGCTGATGATGTCGTCCGTCGTGCGCATCAGAAGTTTGAAGGGCACCTGCGTGTCAAAAGGGTTGGAATCGCCCATGATGCAGATGCCGGCGACGCGCACCGTCGAGCCGAGGACCAGGTGCTTGAATGCGGGAAGGGCCGTCGTTTGCAGGCTTCGCGGTGGCGGCAACCGGTAGATGGCAGAGAACAGGTTTCCACCCGCAGTCAGCACATACTCGTCCTGCGCAGCACTGCGGTTTTCCGCTAGAACCTGGGCTTCGGCAGAAACGAGGTCGAAGAGATGATGGCTTGTGGCCAGTTCTGTCCATGTAACCAGGCGGGGAGCAATCGGTGTTGAGACTTGCCGGTCGATAACCTCGCCGTGTGTCAACGCCAGAAATCCGTCGTGCACGTCGGGAAACCCGGTCGCCTCTGCCTGGTCTCCGATGCGCAAGGGAGCGATGGATGCGGTCATGATCCAAAGGCTCTTTAAGCCATCCTGCAGCACAACCGCGGAACCAGGTTCGTAGTAGGTGATCGTTCCACGCACCCTGACACGCTGCGTCAGGTTTTGTACACGGTATCCCCTGAAGATCTCATCCATGGGGGTTATTGGCAGATCCCAGGGGTCCCGCGGTGCCGCTTTCAGCACCTTGATTGCAGAAACAGAGCTCGCGTGGAGCAGAATTCCGGTTATTTGCATCTTCCCATCGAATCGCCCGGAAGCGGCGCCGGTGAATTCTACCTCCGCATCCAACATGTTCTTGAGGCCGTCAACGTTGTCGCTGTCAATAACTGCGGCTATAGGTCCGCCGTCGGTGCGCAATTGGACCGAAATACTCGGCCTGTCAGAGCTCTGAACAAGATCGATGCTGCGAACTGTCCCGTGCACTGTTACCAGACGGCAATCGAATTCGGAGCGAATCAACTGATCAAAAGTCGCCGGTACCGATGCGGGCAGGCTGCCGCGATTTAATACGCTGAGGCTGGTCGCAGAAATAATCGGACGGAAGCTCTCGTGGGTTGTTCCTTTGATCAGGACGCGATCGCCAACCGAAAGTTGACCAAGTTGCGCTGGCGCGATGGGCTGAACATAGATCGCCTGGTCGCCATCCTGGACGAACAGCGTGCGCTCATACCCGCGATAGTAGGTGACGGTGGCTTCAAATGAGACCGGAAGCTGGTGGCTGGCCTGAGAATTGGTCAGTGCGTGAATTGCGCGTAGCGAGGTCAGCGGCTGCTGAGTTCCTTCCGGAACGGCTGCGCCGTGCATGAAGGGCGAGGTTGCGAAGAGCGCCAGACCCACCGCCGCGTGCGTCATAGTTCGCCGGGATTTACCGCTCAACGCCATCCCTCGTATCCTTGAATCTGCCTGCTAGTTCCTCGCACCGCAGAACTTAGCTGATACGGCCAGTAATGAAGACATCGGCAAGACTGATAAAAGTCTACGCTCAAGTTTGATTACTTCAGTTACACCTTTCGGGGAATCGGTACTACACAGGTCATAACACCCCAGGGCGTTTCCGGCAGGTCTGAGGCAAGCCGCGGGGGTTGCGAGGTATGATGGCAGCGGCTCAGATTCGGGAGAGCACCTTCAATGGCGACCAACCCTGAAATTCCCCCTGTTGTCACCTCGTTTCCTCCCAGCGGAACTCAGTCTTTACCCACCCGCCGCATACGCGTGCTGGGCGTTCCGCTCGATATGGGCGCAAGCCGACGCGGCGTAGACATGGGCCCGTCCGCCATGCGTGTTGCCGGGCTGGAAGCGCGCCTGGAATCACTCGGCCACCACGTCAGCGACGGCGGCAACGTGGCCGTGGAACTCGCCGAGACCCAGAACTTCGGCAGCCCTAATGCTCGTTATCTCAAGCAGATCGCCGACACCTGCACTCGCACCGCGGCCGTTGTGTCAAAAGCGCTGGAAGAAGGAATGACCCCGCTGGTGCTGGGCGGAGACCACTCCATTGCAGTCGGGTCGGTCTCGGGTGTCTCGGAGTTTTACCGTCGCCAGAATCAGAAAATCGGCGTGATCTGGATCGATGCCCATGCCGACATCAACACCCCCGATACGTCACCCAGCGGCAACGTCCATGGCATGCCCTTGGCGGCGTTGCTTGGCTTGGGCCCCGATCTGCTAACCAACATTGGCGGATTCTCGCCCAAGATTGCCCCGGAAAACACGGTGCTGGTCGGCGTGCGCGATATCGACTCGGCCGAGCGCGCCAATATCCGTCGCGCCGGCGTGGGCGAGGTGTACACCATGCGCGACATCGATGAGCGTGGCATGCGCGCCGTAATGGAAGAGGCCTTACGTGCCGCGGGGAGGGGAACTGCCGGCTATCACATCTCGCTCGACATGGACTGGATTGATCCCGAGGATGCGCCCGGCGTAGGCACACCGGTTCGCGGCGGCGCGACATATCGCGAAGCGCATCTGGCCATGGAGATTCTCGCCGACCACGGCCGTATGCTCAGCTTCGAAATCGTCGAAGTAAATCCGGTCATCGACGAGCACAACCGCACCGCCGACCTCGCTGTCGAACTGGCCTGCTCGGCATTCGGGAAAAAGATTCTCTGACCCGGAATGAAATTCGTGTTCCGCAAGGAACCTGTGTGCCCCATTCATGATGCGGTTTCTTCGCGGCATGAGTGGGAAAGCACGAACCTCGCCGGTCACCCTTGTTCACGCTCTTTCTGAGCGACAATAAAAGTAATGGCAAAAAAACTTCGCGTAGGTGTTTTATTTGGTGGCCGCAGTGGCGAGCATGAAGTGTCTCTGCTCTCGGCCGCATCGATTCTCAAGGCAATTGATCGCAAAAAGTTTGACGTAGTGCCGATCGGCATTACCAAGGAAGGTCGCTGGCTTGCCGCCGCGGATGCGACGGGGCTGCTCGAGGGCGATCAGAGCGCGGTAGCGCGCCGCCTGCGTGCGGGCGATCCTGAAGCAACACCGGGGGCAAAGCTCCTGCACGAGGGAATTCCAACGCTGTTAGCGCCCGTTCCCGGTCCCCAGGGCCCTGAGGGGAAAGCAATCGACGTGGTCTTTCCTGTTCTGCATGGCACCTTCGGCGAGGACGGTACGATCCAGGGGTTATTTGAGCTTGCGGGTATCGCATACGTCGGCTCCGGCGTTCTGGGCTCCTCGGCGGGCATGGATAAGGACGTGATGAAGAGCCTGTTCGCGCATGCCGGTCTGCCCATCGTCAAACACGTCACGCTCCTTCGTTCGGAATGGGAAGCATCGCCACGAAGAGCTATTGCCAGAATTGAAGGTGCGCTCAAGTATCCGCTGTTTGTGAAGCCCGCGAATCTTGGTTCGTCCGTGGGCATAAGCAAGGTGCACGATCGCAAGGAACTCGGTCCGGCTCTTGATGAGGCTGCCAAATATGATCGGAAGCTCGTCATTGAGCAGGGGGTGGGCGGCAGCAAATCACGCGCCCGCGAACTCGAAGTCGGAGTTCTCGGTAACGATGATCCCAAAGCCAGCGTGATCGGCGAGATCATTCCGGGAAAAGAGTTCTACGATTACGAGGCCAAGTACCTGTCCGAAGGATCCGTACCCGTCATCCCGGCCAAACTGAACCGGTCCGAAGGGAACAAAATACGCGAAATGGCTGTGGCAGCGTTTAGGGCCTGCGATCTCTCCGGCCTGGCGCGCGTCGACTTTCTGATGGAGCCCGATGGAAAGCGCCGCATTTATCTCAACGAGGTGAATACTCTGCCGGGATTTACGAAGATCAGCATGTACCCCAAATTGTGGGAGGCGACCGGCATCCCCTACAACGACCTGATCACGCGGCTCATCGAACTCGCCCTCGAACGCCACAAAGACAAGAACCGGAACACCTACAGCAGGGAATAGATGAGCAGGGAATAGGAAGCAGGAAGCAGGGAACAGCAAGCCGGGAACTACGATTGTCTTACCGGTGTCTAAGATAGAAGAGGTTTTAGTTTGTGCTCAACAGATCAGCCCCACACGGTGGTCGCGCAATACAGCACTGACCTTGGTTATTCCCTGCTTCCTGTTCCCTGCTCCCTGTCATACCGTATCCTTGACTGCGAGGAAAGTCTGCGATGACCCTGCTTGATGCTCCCAAGTTTGACCAGGCCCGCGAAAACCGCAACCGCGCCATGCTTTATGGTAGCGGCGGCCTGCTGTTCGTTCTGATTGTGACCTTCTGGCTTTTTGCCGGCCATCCAGCCGATTGGCCCTGGAACTGGTGGACGCACCTGCGTGGCCGGCACACCATCAACCACTTCATGGAGTCGGTTGAGAAGAACGATCTAAAGCAGGCCTACG
>NZ_JBARMD010000585.1:0-2322 GCF_049802275.1 Occallatibacter sp.
CGCCCAATCCGGCGGAGGCAGCAGCGGCGATTTTGGAAGAGATGGCCGAGGCGCTGTAGCGCTGCCACCGAGTTCGAGGCGCGCGGCCTGAAGAGCAACCGCAGAGCAACCGCAGCCATTTATGGCGCGTTGCGCCACCCGAAGAACATGAAAGTAGTACGGGGGAGTGTCCGGGCCTAAAAGGCCCTGTAACTCTTCGCGCATGATTTCAGCAGTCTGAAGGCTGCTGCTCCCTCCGTATTCCTAATCCCCAAGCACCGCTGCGCTGGAATTTTCAGGGCAGATTCCTCCGCTCCCGTTGGTCGGTCGGGATGACAGCGGCCTGTAAGGGCAGCCATAGACGAAAAGCCCGGCGGTCTGCCGGGCTTTTCAAGATCTGAGACTTATCCTAAAACTTAAAGCTTTTCGTAGAAGTCACACGCTGAGCAGGAGATATAGACTCCGCCGGGTACGCCGCGCTCGCGATCTTTCACGCGCTTGACGATACGCGTCGGTTTGCTGCACTTCGGGCAGTCGGTGGACTTCGTCGTGTCCATTGCTTTCTTGCGATCACCTGTTTTGGCAATTTTGGCCATGGGTAGGGGTGTTTCTCCTTTGAAGATTGTCTCTGCACGCACGCGCGGAAATGCTGCACGCGGCTTCAACGGCGCGGTCGATTAACTCACCCCTGCTCGAAATTGTTTGCGGGAGGCAGCCGGACTCGCTGTCTCCAGTTTACATCAGGACTCAGTGCGGCTGGGCCGCATCGGTCGCCGGGGTGCTGCCGGGAGAAGGGGCCGTCCCGGGTGCTGCACTACTTCCCTGACTTGCGGATGCTGGAGGGGTGCTGGACTTTGAATCGGCGGGTTTGGAGGCGCCTGGCTGGGTTGTGTCCTTCTGATCTTTCTGACCCTTCTGATCCTTCTGCTCCTGGGCCTGCTCGGCCGCTTCTGCCGCCTTCTGCTGATCGGCGCGACGTGCGGCTGCCACATCGGGATAGTCATCGGGCTTCTGCTTCGGGAACTCCACGGGCTTCATGGCGTCTGACTGGTTCTGCACTGGGCTATCCGGCAACTTCTCTCCGGGAGCCGTGAGGGTGGGTGGTGGAGCAGCGGCCTCCTTGTCAGGATCACGCTCAACGTCGCCCATCTTGATGGTGCGCGTGCCAGTCTGATCAGCGACCAGCGGCGAGCCGTCAGTGCGCATCATGCCTTCGACTTCGTCCTTAGTAAAGATGACCGGCGTTTCGCCCACCTTGGCGATTTCGACGCGGATCACGCGATTGCCGTTGATGCGGACAAACTCAACGGGTTTGGGAGGCGAACCGTAGATCCATTCCTCGAAAGGCATCTGCCCATCGACTTCGCGCACCTTGCGTTGGGGCTGCCCCAAGGCGAAGAGCACCATGTCGGTGGACATGCCCACCATCACGTCGTGATTCAGAATGGCGTCTTTGAGTTTCGCGGGAAGCGTATCTGTAAATGCCTGAATGGGTGTCTTGAGATCGAAAGAGATGAGCGGCGCGAGCAGCGCTTTCACCTGGGCGCCTGTCAGCTCAGGGACGTGGCCTTTGAATGCGAGCGTGAGCCTGGCGCCAGTCGCCGGCTGTCCGTCGTCTTGAGCGATGGGGTTCATCGTTCCGCCGCCGCCGATCTGGATATGACGCAAGAAGCGATGTTTCAGGTCGGGGCCGCCGTTGAGTTCAAAGACAATCTTGTTGTGGTCAAACTTGACGTCGGTCAGCACGACGCGATCGCCCGGCTTGGCGCAGATTCCGAATTCCGTAACCATGTCGAGGTAGGGTTCGCCGGCGGGAGTCAGCTTGCCGTTTGCCTCCAGGGTCAATCCCTTGTGGCCCATGGGAAACGGGCGCATGGCAAAACCCTGCTCCGATTGCATCACGCGGATCAGTTCTGCGCGGGTCTTCGGGTCCAGGTCCGCTTTGTCGAGCGGGATGCTGGTGGGCTGAATCTGGGCAAAGCGCCGATCGACTGTGCCCGTTCCTTTGTTCGCTCCGCTATGGGTGTCGATGGTGATGGCCTGCGCGGCCGCGATACCGCTAAAGCTTGTCGCCGCAAGGGCGCAGGCGCCTGCAAGCACAAGGGCGCGACGGCGGTAAAAATGCTCAAGAATACTGGAATGGACTGAATGAGATCGGGATTCCGGCAATGGCCTGATCATGGGCGTCCTCCCATGGCCGCGCGTGGGGTTGTGCCAACAGTAGTTCCAATTCACCTAAAAGGTCAAATCGGAGATTCGAACCGGCGCCGCAGACCTATGAGCCGGGTCGGCTCAAAGGGAATCATCCGGCCGGGATGCAGAATGAGATGCGGGCTGAGGGGG
>NZ_JBARMD010000586.1:0-6143 GCF_049802275.1 Occallatibacter sp.
CAGGTGGAACATGCCCACCGCCACGCCGCCCACGCCAAGTCCCGCCATCATGTATCCCAGCTGCGACACAGTCGAATAAGCCAGAATCCGCTTGATGTCGTTCTGCGCCACCGCAATCAGCGCTGCAAACACCGCAGTAGACGCACCAACCCACGTCACCACCGTCAGTGCTGTAGTTGTTCCCCCCGCCGGCATACCCGCACTCATCAGCGGATACACGCGCGCCACAAGATAAACACCCGCAGCAACCATCGTCGCCGCATGAATCAGCGCCGACACCGGCGTCGGACCTTCCATCGCATCCGGCAGCCACACATGCAGCGGAATCTGTCCGCTTTTTCCCGCCGCTCCGGCGAAAATCAGCAGCCCTATCGCGCCCGCCGCCGTCAGTCCCCAGGCCGAGTGATGCACTAGCAGTCCACCCAGTGCCAGAGGCTCCATCGATCCCGCGCCGTGGTCGTAAAACAGCAGAGTGCCGGTCTGCGCAAATAACCACACAATCCCAAGCAGGAAAAACACATCGCCTACGCGTGTCGTCAGGAATGCCTTCTTCGCCGCCGCTGCCGCCGAAGGCTTCTGATACCAGAACCCGATCAGCAGGTATGACGTGAGCCCCACCAACTCCCAGCACATGAACAGCAGCAAAATGCTGTTCGCAATCACCACGCCCAGCATCGCCCCCGCAAACAAGCTCAGGAAGCAGAAGAACCGCGTGTAGTTCTCATCGTGCTCCATGTATCCGACGGAGTAGATAAAGATCAGCAGCCCGACAAACGTGACCATCACCAGCATCACCGCCGCCAGCGGATCAAGCACCCACCCCAGGTCAACCGGTGCCTCACCTACCTGAATCCACGAGAAGTTCACCACCTCGCGCACGGCATATCCGTGCGACCATCCGCTCAGCACATGCCCGAATGCAAACAGCGCTAACAACAACGAAATCCCAAGCGACCCGATCGCCAGTCCCGACGCGAGCTTCCGCATCGGCTGTTTCAGAATTGCAATCACGCCCGCAGCCAGGACTGGTAACACCGGCACCAGCCACAGCCACTGCGCAATTCCGCTCGTCCCCAGTTGAGGAGTGAACGCCAATCCTTCTTGCATCACCGGCTCACCCCTTCATCCTGTTCATTTGGTCCAGGTCCGTCGTCTTCGCGTGGCGATAGATCGAAATCACTAACCCCAATCCCACCGCGGCCTCTGCCGCCGCCACCGCAATCGAAAAAATCGCAAACATCATTCCCGTCAGCGCCTCGGGATGCGGTCCATACCGCCAGAACGCAATCAAATTCAGATTCGCCGCGTTCAGCATCAGTTCTATCCCGATCAGCACCAGGATCGCGTTCCGCCGCGTCAAAGCGCCCGCCAACCCGATCGCGAAGATCAGTGCAGCCACCAGCAAATATCCCGTCAGCGGCGTCGCCATCACTTCGTCCCTTCTTTCTCGTGCATGGCCACAATCACCGCGCCCAGCAGCGCCGCCGTCAGCAGCACCGCAACAATCTCCAGTGGCAACACATACCGCCCCATCAACGCCTGCCCGATCTGGTTCACCGTCACCTGCGGCGCCGCAGTTTCATTCGGAAGCCACGGCCCGGCCTGCAGCACTGCCCAACCCAGCACGGCAAACAGGGCAGCCGCAATCGCCAACCCAACGACCCACGTCTTCGAGAACACGCCATCCTTCGGCAGTTCGGACCCGCGCGTCAGCAAAATCGCAAATACAACCAGGATCGCCACCGCCCCGACGTAAACCAGAATCTGCGCGAAACCCGCAAACTGCGCATCAAGCCGCAGGAACAGCAACGCCAGTCCCAGAAACGCTATTGTCAGCGCCAGGGCGCAATGTACCA
Organism: Occallatibacter sp.; assembly: GCF_049802275.1. Classification (NCBI taxonomy): domain Bacteria; kingdom Pseudomonadati; phylum Acidobacteriota; class Terriglobia; order Terriglobales; family Acidobacteriaceae; genus Occallatibacter; species Occallatibacter sp. The sequence goes on from NZ_JBARMD010000586.1 coordinate 1,857, forward strand.
GGTTCTTCAGCAGCACGGCTGCCAGCGCGCCGGCCACGGTCAGCGCCGATATCAGATAGAAAACAATTCCCACCGCCAGCCGCCCCTTTCCCGCTGGGTGCCCCATCCATGACGCGTTTTCATCGCGTCATGGGTGGGAAAGCAATAAAGCCCACCGCGTCACAATCTCACCACTACCACATTCCAATAATCCGGGTGCCCCAGAGCCTGCCCTGAGCGAAGCCGAAGGGTCTCGCGTCTGAAACCTGGAAGGATGTGGGCGCCCCATCCATGCGCAGGCTTTTCCGCGCATGGGTGGGAAAGCACGAACCCCATTCCACCCTTACTCCGCATACCGATACGTCCTCGGCCCGAAGTGTTTTCTCCGCATCTCCGCACTGCCCATTACCGCATACGCCAAAATCAGGATCCCCGAACAAACGATCCAGCGCAGCAACCCTTCGCCCAGAAACCGCCAAAGCCCAGCCACAAACAAATTCAGAAGGCACATCGGAAGCACAAACTTCCACGCAAAGTTCATAAGCTGGTCCTGCCTGAGCCTCGGCAGCGTGCCGCGCAACCAGATAAACACGCACATCGACACAAACAACTTCCCGAAAAACCAGATCCACGACGGAACCCATTGCAGCGCCGCCAGCGGCGCCGTCCATCCACCCAGGAACAGAGTCGATCCCAATCCCGAGATCGAGAACATCGCCACATACTCCCCAAGGAAGAACAGCGCAAACTTGAATCCCGAATATTCCGTGTGATACCCCGCCACCAGTTCCGACTCGCCCTCCGGCAAATCAAAAGGCGAGCGGTTTGTCTCTGCCGTCCCCGCAATCGCGTACATCAAAAACCCTGCGAAGCCCCACGGCGTAAAGATGAACCAGTGCGGCAGTCCATAGCTGTAGTGATTCTGTGCCTCCACAATCTTCACCAGCGAGAGCGACCCGGTCATCATCACGATCACCACGCTCGAAAGCAGGAGTGCTACTTCGTAGCTGATCATCTGCGCCACAGCGCGCATCGCACCCAGCAGTGAATACTTGTTGCGGCTGCCCCACCCCGCCATAAAAACCGAAAGCTCCGACGACGCGCCCATGGCGAAATAAAACAACAGGCCGGCATCCATATCCACCAGCACCATGTTGCGTCCCATGGGCATTACCGCGAATCCCATGAACACCGTCACAACCAAAATCACCGGCGCAAGAAAATGCACCACCGCATCCGCGCTCGTTGGAACAATGTCCTCTTTGGTCAGCGACTTGATGCCGTCAGCCATGGGCTGCAAAATTCCGAAGGGACCCACACGATTCGGTCCCAGCCGATTCTGGATTCGCCCCACGCCTTTGCGCTCCAGCACCGTCGTCAAGGCAAACAGCGCCGGATACAAACCAATAATGCAAACCACGCTCAGGATCACGCCGACCGGTGTCTGCAAACCAGCCGGCAGATAGCCAACGATCCAGTGCTTCAACAAAACAAAAATCTGGTCGAGCCTGTCGATCATGCTTTCGGCTCTCCTTCAGTCGGCTTCGCGAGCGGTTTCATGGCAGGCGCAGATCCAGCCGCCGGCGGATTCGTCGGGGCCGCAGCAGCCTTTGCCGCGGCCACATCTGCAGCAGCTTTGGCCTTCGCCTCCGCCTTGGCCTTCTCCCCGGCCAGCCGCGCGTCCACGTCCGCGGCCTCCGTCGGGTGAATCTCGTGGTAGTACTCGTTCGATCGCGCCAACTGGTGCCGGTCCAGCAACAGCCCGCCAAACCGGTCGTCCGTCGCCAGTTCAAACTCCGTATTCATCTTGATCGCTTCAAACGGACAAACCTCGACACATATCTGGCAGCTCATGCACACCGAAATATCGATATCGAACTTCGCCGGATAAATCTGTGGTTTGCCTACGTAATCCGGCTTCTTGTCCTTGCTCTTCTCTATATAGATACACTTCGGCGGACATTCCTTTTCGCAGATCTGGCAGGCCACGCATCTCAGGCCCTTCTCCCAGTCGTCAGGATCCGAGGGATTCCTGGCGTCGTACACCAGAAATGGAAAATTCCGCGAAGCCTCCGGCAAAGGCAGCCGCTCCTCCGGATACTCCACCGTCGTCATCCGTTCTTTCGAGACAAAGCTCCCGGCAAAATTTCGCGCCGTCTCCGCCAGTCCCTTCAGAATTCCTTCACCGAGCAATTGCAACTCCTGAAACCAGCTATCAGCTGTTAGCTTCTAGCCTCTAGCTTTTCTGTGCCCAAAGAATAACCAACAACAGTCGATGCCTTTCATAGTCGCAAGAACAAGCTGGAAGCTAGGAGCTAGAAGCTAGTAGCTTTCGATTTCTGCTCACCGATCCACTTCTCCAAGCACAATATCCACGCTTCCAAAAATCAGCACCACATCTGCCACGTTGCTCCCCAGGCACATATCTTCCAGTACCGTCAGGTTGATCAAGCTAGGCGGCCGCACACGATAACGATATGGATTCGGACTTCCATCGCTGATCAAATAAAATCCCAGCTCGCCCTTCGGCGCTTCAATCCGCCCGTACGCCTCGCCCGCCTTGGGCCTGAAGTTGCGAATCTTCGCCTTCGGATCCATGACCGGTCCACCCGGCAACTCCTTCAGGGCCTGCTCCAGAATCAACACGGATTCACGCATCTCCAGCATGCGAATCATATAGCGGTCGAAAATGTCGCCATGATCGCCCAGCGGCACGCGGAACTTGAAGCGGTCATAGATTCCGTAGTGGTCTACCTTGCGAATGTCGTAGTTCACGCCCGATGCGCGCAGCATCGGTCCGCTGATCCCGGCATTCACGGCCAACTCGGGCTTCAGCACGCCCACTCCCTGGCAACGCGCCATCAGGATCTCATTCGACATCAGAAAGTTTTCAAATTCGTCGATGAACTGAGGCAACGCCGCCACTACCTTGCGCGCCCCGTTCAGCCAGGCTTCGGAAGCATCTACTCTGCATCCGCCAAAGCGCATGTAGTTGCACATCATGCGCGAGCCGGTCAGGCTCTCAAACAAATCCAGGATCAGTTCGCGCTCGCGAAACGCATACATCAGCGGAGTGCCGCTGGCGCCCATCTCCTGCAGCAGAAACCCAATCGTCGAAGCATGATTCTGAACGCGAGTTAACTCTGCAAGGATTACCCGCAGATACTCCGCGCGCTCCGGAACTTCCTGCCCCACCAGCTTCTCCACCGCCAGGGCATATGCCCAGTTATTCGTCAGCGAGCAGATGTAGTCCAGCCGGTCTGTGTACGGCATCGACGCCAGGTAGCTCTGGCCTTCGCCCAGTTTTTCGTGATTGCGATGGAGATATCCAAAGACCGGCTTCAATCTGACGACGCGTTCGCCATCCAGCGCCAGGTCCATCCTGAAGACACCATGCGTCGAAGGATGATGCGGTCCCATGGCAAGTTCCAGCAACTCGCCCTCGCCATCTGTCTCAATCACCGGCGGCCGGTTCCACCCATCAAGCTTTTCCGATCGCGCCAGTCGCACCGTCACGTTGTCGAGAGGGGTCGAAGAGGAGTTCATTCCTTCACCTCCTCAGCCGCAACCTGCGCCTTGTGTGCCTGCGCGCGTTTCAGCACCTCATCATGCGGAGTTGGCTCGTACTCGAAATCATCCGGTTCCACATAATCCCGGCGCATCGGAAAATCCTTGAACTCATCCCACATCAAAATTCGCCGCAGGTCCGGATGTCCCGTAAACACAATCCCGAACAGATCGAAAACCTCGCGCTCCTGAAACTCCGCCGAGCGCCACACCGGCGTCAGCGATGGAAGCTCTGCCTTGCCCGTCCGATTCGCCGTCCGCATCCTCAGCACGACGGGCCCATGCTTCTTCGCAACCGAAAAGAGGTGATATACGGCTTCCAGATATCCCGGCTGCACATGCTTCCGGGTTTCTTCAACCGTCTCATCCACCATCAGGACCTGGCCCGGCTCTCCGCCTTCCACTGGCTTTGCGACCTGCCGCGTTACTTTAACTTTCTCGGCGATCTCCTTGTCCAGCCAGTCCACTCCGGTCACATTCGAAAGGAAATCAAATGCCAGTTCCTCGTCATCACGAAGAAACGCGGCGACCGCCGTCGCATGCTGGGCGTCGATCAGCAGAGACTGTTGCGCGCTCGGGCTCGGATTCGGAATAATCTTCACCGAAGCTCCCGAAACCGCCGCTTCAATCGCCGCCTTGATTTCCTCAACCGTCTTCAACACAACTCCCGTTCCGAATGCCCTCAGTCCCTAGTTCCCCTGTTCTGTTCCCAGTTCCCTGCTACTTAATAATCGTCGGCAC
>NZ_JBARMD010000587.1:0-11696 GCF_049802275.1 Occallatibacter sp.
GTTGCAGGTGCCGCTTTGGAGGGGCGTCTACGCTGCAATCGAGAAGGGTGAGTCAGATCGCCAGGGCGAAAGAGTCGCAGCTTTCCAGGGCTGACCTCAAAAAGCATGCGATATTTGCCTGATGAGGCGGGAACGTTCGCCACAAGATGATCGCTCAGATGGGCGCTAATTGATCCCGACTTTATTCCTTCGTCGAGTTCTTCTGCCGAAAGTTTTCTGCGAATCTCGTCCCTGGAGAACGAGGGACGTATTGGATTTTCAAGATGGAGCAATGCGGTTGCAATCCATATCCGGTCCGCAATTGTGAAATCCTGATCAAGCTGTTCACCGGTGGCCATCTTCTCCTCCTTTGAAAACATGTATACACAATAATACAATTGTAATTACAATATATCAACAAAAACCTCCAGCCGAAGCTGGAGGCTCTTGTCCTTCTGCTGCTCTATCTAGCAATGGTCCTTTAGTACATGCCGTCCATGCCGCCGCCGTGGCCGCCGCCTGCCGGAGCAGACTTCGGTTCCGGAATCTCGACAACCAGTGCTTCAGTGGTCAGAAGCAGACCGGCGATCGAAGCTGCGTTCTGCAAGGCAGTGCGGGTAACCTTGGTCGGGTCGATGACGCCGGCTTTCACCAGGTCTTCGAACTTTCCGGTTGCAGCGTTGTAGCCGTAGTGCGGTTCCTTGGACTCGAGCACCTTGGCAACCACGACTGCGCCCTCTTCGCCGGCATTGGCAACGATCTGACGAAGAGGCTCTTCGAGTGAGCGGAGCACAATCTGCGCACCGATCTTCTCGTCGCCTTCCAGCGTCTTGATGAGCGCCTGCACTGCGGGGGTGGCACGAACCAGGGCCACGCCGCCGCCCGGGACGATGCCTTCCTCGACTGCTGCACGGGTTGCGTGCAGAGCGTCTTCAACGCGAGCTTTCTTCTCCTTCAGCTCGGTCTCAGTGGCTGCGCCGACCTTGATGATGGCGACGCCACCGACCAGCTTCGCGAGCCGCTCCTGCAGCTTTTCCTTGTCGTAGTCAGAGGTGGTCTTTTCAATCTGAGACCTGATCTCCTTCACGCGGCCTTCGATGTCGGAAGCCTTGCCGGCGCCGTCGACGATGGTGGTGTTGTCCTTGTCGATGGTAATACGCTTCGCCTTGCCCAGGTCCTCGAGCTTGACGCCTTCGAGCTTGATGCCGAGATCCTCAGTGATGGCCTTGCCGCCGGTGAGAATCGCGATATCGCCCAGGATTGCCTTGCGGCGATCGCCGAAGCCGGGAGCCTTGACGGCCGCGACGTTCAGCGTTCCACGCAACTTGTTGACCACGAGGGTGGCGAGAGCTTCGCCCTCAACATCCTCGGCGATGATCAGCAGCGGCTTGCCGCCACGAGCAACCTGCTCGAGAAGGGGAAGCAGATCCTTCATCGCGCTGATTTTCTTCTCGTAGATCAGGATGTAGGGGTCCTCGAGAACCACTTCGAGGCGTTCAGCGTCGGTGACAAAGTAGGGGCTGAGGTAGCCGCGGTCAAACTGCATGCCGTCGACAGTCTCGAGACCGGTGTGCATGGTCTTCGACTCTTCGATGGTGATGACGCCGTCTTTGCCGACAACCTTCACTGCATGAGCAATGATGTCGCCGATTTCCTGGTCGCCATTGGCTGAGATTGCGCCGACCTGGGCAACGGAACCCTCGTCAACAGGCTTCGACAGCTTGCCGAGAGCGCCGCCCTCGGTCCACTTGCCGTCCTTGTCGCGGGTGCCGATGATGGCGGTAACGGCCTTGTCGATGCCGCGCTTCAGAGCGGTCGGGTTGGCGCCTGCAGCAACGGTCTTCACGCCTTCGCGGAAGATGGCCTGGGCCAGAACGGTTGCAGTCGTGGTGCCGTCGCCGGCAACATCAGAGGTTTTGGAAGCGACTTCGCGAACGAGCTGCGCGCCGACGTTCTCAAGAGGATCCTTGAGATCGATTTCCTTGGCTACGGTTACGCCGTCCTTGGTGATGGTGGGCGAACCAAACTTCTTCTCAATTACGACGTTGCGGCCCTTGGGACCCAGCGTCGCCTTCACGGCGTCTGCCAGCGTGTTCACGCCGCGCAAAATCGCCTGACGGGAATCTTCACCGTGCAGAATCTGCTTTGACATTTGTCTCTCCAGGTAGCTGTTAGCTTCAAGCTGCTAGCTTCTAGCTGCGTCTGTGCAGCAAGAAAATTTGTGTTGTCAGTTATGCCTTTAGCTAGGAGCTGGAAGCTAGTAGCTAGAGGCTGCGCAGCGCGCCTACTTCTTGATGATGCCGAGGACTTCTTCCTCTCGCATGATCAGGAACTCCTCGCCGTCGATCTTGATTTCGGTGCCGGAGTACTTGCCGAAGAGGATCTTGTCGCCGGCCTTGACGTCGAGAGGGAATACCTTGCCCTCGTCGTTTGATTTGCCCTTGCCGACCGAGACAACTTCGCCCTCCTGGGGCTTCTCTTTTGCGCTGTCGGGGATGATGATGCCGCCACGAACTGTTTCACCCTCTTCCAAACGGCGGACGAGGATACGATCGTGGAGCGGAGTGAAGGTCGTGGTAACCGATGTTGCTGCCATTGCTTTGCTTCTCCTTCACACGCGGACTGGCGGGAAGCCGGCCGCGGACTGGTTGAGTTTGGGTGAAAGCTTATGGAAAGCGGGCCTCAAAAGCAGGCCATTCAGCGACTTAAGCACTTTGATAGAGCATGTGCTAGCAATCGCCACTTCCAATTGCTAAAGATAGGAGTGGATAGGGCAGTTTGTCAAGTAGATATCGTTAAATGTGAGTGAAACTCGCTCAAGTTTAGCGATCGGTCTTATTGGGCCAAGCTTGCACTAAGAGAGCAGCTAAACATACCGTTCTCTTCTGCGATCAATTGGGCGTTTCTGACGCCTGACGGTAGAGGGGTAGCGCGGTGCGGAATCCCCAAGCGGCGAAGTAGGAACACCCAATTGCAACGCCGGCAAGCACAAGCCAAAGGGATGAAATCTCTCGCCGGAATACCAGGACGACCCAAATGCCAGAAGCAAGAATGGCGGTTGGCAATCCAAGTCCGCGCAGCATTTCAGATGCAAGGAGACCAAAGGAAATGCGAGCGTATTTGCACGCCTCAAACGTGAACCAGGTACAGACGATCGGTAGCTGAACGACCGCCATTGAGAACGCCATGCCGGCTGCTCCATATCGGGGTACCAGAATGAGCGCTACTGCGATGGTGACGATGCTGCCGGACGCGGAGATCAGGGCGGCTTTTCGGTAATGGCCCGCTGCGTAGAGAAGCAGATCAGATGTATACAAAAATGCGTGTCCAAGAACAGACAAAAGCAGCCATTGCATTACGAGTGCGGATGCAGCATAGGCTTTTCCAGCCCAAATCTGGATTAGCGGGTACGCGAAGACAGAGCCCAGCACAATAAAAGGCAAAACCAAACCAAGAACCAATCTCTGAGCGCTGAGGTAGATCTTGCGCAAACGATCGATGTTGTTATTCAGGGCCGTCTCTGACATTAACGGCAAGCAGACGGCGGCGCCACGATCAACCAGGAACCAAAGATGATTTGGCATTTTGGACGCGAGTCCAAAGATGGCGGCTTCTCTCATTGAGCCGAAGGAGCCAAGAATCGTCCAGATGAAAACCTCAAAGAAGAAGGCCGATGTGTTGTTTAAGAAGGTCCATTTACTTTGGCTAAAAAGGTTCTTGAGTATGCTCCAGCGAAAGTGACGCAGATGGAGTTGGCGGACTGAAAACACTGAGCGCAGGAAGACGAAGGATAAAAGAAGCTGAACGGCCCCCGCCGCACATTGCACTGCAGCCAAAGCTGCTATGCCGTATCCCAAAGAGAGCACTGTCACACTGCAAACAAAGATCAGACCGGAGCCCGCGAGTTCGATCTGATTTACACGATCGAATCGATTGGCTGCTTGATAGAGAGGTTCGAATGCGAGACTCACGAATCCAAATAGAATCTTGCCAGCCGCGGCCACAAAAATGAGCGACGCTTCATGAACAAACTCACGAGGGATGTTGAAGGGTCCGGGCAGAACCAGAGACACTCCGAGCAGGATGACTGCACCAATTGCTCCTATCACGGCCGATGCAGAAATCACCGTGGTTAACAATTCGCCAAGCCGGTTCTTCTCAGGGCTGGATAAAGCCGCGACATACGCCTGGACGAGAACGCTGGAAACGCCGAGATCAAGCAGGTAGAGCGTCGTGGACAGGAAAATGACGAACAGATAAAGACCATATTCGGGAACAGATAATCGCCGGACAACGAAGGACGTCAGTCCAAAATTCAGAGCCAGCTGGCAAAAGTGGCCGAAGTAATTCCAGGATATATTTCGTGCGGTTGTGCTCGGAGGCGTCTTGTTCTTCTCTTCATCCATGTTGGATTCCAGAGTTCCTGTCCGAAATGACGATCGGACGAAGTCACCGGTCGAGGGTCCTTGCGTGCTTTGCTGCGAACTTTTCCAAACGGGCAATCCCACCGGGACATACTTAGTGTTAGCAGACCGTTGCCCCATTTGAGGGGTTGAAATTAAGGAGTGTGAGAAGGCATCGACCCTTCGTGAGCCTTTGACGGGCAGCTTTTGGCTGCTCGGTTCAGCTCTGGTTCATTTGAGATGGACTGCTCTAAGTACCCGGCCGCCGACTCGACGGACCACTCGCCGCGCGCGGTCCGATGCCACGCTCATCAGATTGAATCCGAGAGTAACCATGCTCCTCATATCGCCCAGGGTCCTGAAATGGACTACTTCGGCACGGCGCAACCGCAGCAAGTCGGTTCCCAGATAGTTCAAGCCTTCGTCGCACGTCAGAGCAAGGTCAAAGTGGCTGCGCGCTATTTCGGCCACGGCCGCAGTGTAGTAGCCGTAGGGGTATGCGAGGCTCGGAACGGGAACTCCAAGGAGATCTTCGAGGCGCTTGCGGCTGCCCCTCATTTCCTCTGCAATCTGCTCAGGCGTCAAGAGAGTTAGATCCGCATGTGTTTTTGTGTGAGCGCCAAACTCGATTCCTTTATCAGCCCATTCACGAATCTGGCTTTCTGACATGAGCGGCTGCTCAGACAAACCGAGATGCAAATCCCATTTGTTCGTCCCACCAATCTCATCCGAGACCACAAATACTGTTCCAGTGAGACCGTATTTGATTAAAAGCGGAAGACCGAACTCGACAATATCGGCATACGCGTCGTCGAAGGTCAAGAGGATTGGCTTCTCGGGAAGCGTCGTGCCGTCACGGTGATAGGCGATCCAGTCTGATGAATGAATTGGCGTGTAGCCATGCTTTTTGAGCCACTGTAACTGGCGCTCAAACATTTCAGGAGAGACGGTCAGGTAACGATCGAATCCTTCTCTGAGTGGCCCGATGTTGTGGTACATCAGGATTGGAAGCCGCGCTCCGAACTCTTTTCGCAACGCCTGCCATGAACCGGTCATCTTCACCGCACTCCGATAGCCCACGATGTTCTGTTGAGTATAGAAGAGGCGTAACGCTGCTTTTTGGCAGCCAGGGAAACCTCTCAACTTTGAGAATCCCCAGGTAAGCGGCCTCAACAAGGGCTCAGCGGAGACCGGCGCCGTAGAGACTGCTCGCGCGACCGACCGCTTCCACCAAGGTTTGGCCGATACACCTCCGAAACGCGAAGTAGGCCGCAACTCGGGAAACATTCGGCCAAGCCGGATCTCGGCGTTGCCTTCCTCGCGAGCATCCTCAACCACATCGCTCGGTTTCTTTGCGAAAATCTGATGAGTTTGAGCGTTAGGCAAATATGAAAACCGAAACCCAGCCCTCATCAGCCGAAATCCCAACTCCACATCGTTTCCGCGTGAAAACGATTCATCCAGGCCCCCAATGGAGAGAATCACGGAACGGGGAGCCGATGAATTGGCTGAGGCCATGCAACCGAACCAGCCGGTCTCCGGCTCCTCGGCAGCCTTCTTCTCGAAAAACTCATCGCAAAATGAACGCGCCCAGTCAACAGCGAGTGGATCTCCATCATCGGGCGACACGAGTACCGGGCCGAACGCAAGACACGTAAGCTCACTCCGCACCGCACGAGCGTGTTCAGAAACGACCGAAGGCCCGCACAGAATGTCGTCATCGAGAAAAAGCACCAGCTCGCCCTTGGCGGTTCGAAGGCCCGCATTAATCGCAGCAGCCTGGCCGCGATTTTGCTGTTCGATGACGCGAAGATTGGAATGGCTCGCGAATCCCCGAAGCAAGTCAGTCGTACCATCGGTAGAGCCATCAACCACAACAATGATTTCGTAATCTTCGCTGGGAAAGTCCTGCGCAAGGAGGGGTGGCAACGTGCGAGCCAGCATTTTGCAACGGTTATATGTCGCGATAATTACAGAGACTTGCATGTTCAATCGCGGCGCTTCCGCAGCAACGTATGGACAAACGGACACACGCATTGATCAATCGATTCGTCGATAATCTCAAACCGCGGATCCTTCTTGATGTAGTCGTTGATCAGGGTTCCGCGTATAAGCAGCTTCCCGATCCAGGTATGTTCTACTTCGTTGTCGGTGACCGTGTTGCCAACCAGAAAATAGCCGCCCGGCTTAAGCGCTGTGGTCAGCCTCTCACAAGCATCTCGCAGTATGGATGGGCGCAGGATATACTCAAGCACTCCTGTGGCGACAATCAGGTCGTAGGCTCCTGAGATTGGGTCGCAGCGCACGTCCCATTCTGCAAATTCAACGTTCTTTTGATCGCTGCAGAGTTTCTTTGCGCGTTCGAGGGCAATCAGGGAAAGGTCAAGTGCGAGGAGCTTCTCGCAGCGCTCCGAGAGCATCCTCGTGAACATCCCCTCCGCGCAACCCACTTCCAGCGCACTTGGAAAGAGGCCCTCAGGCTTTGCCATACGAAGGAACTCCATTGCCCGTTGAAAGCGAAACTGCTCGAGGTCCCGAGCAAATCCATAGGGGTCAAGTTGCTGGAAATTCTCGTCAACCGCGGCACGATTCCGTTCGCTGCTGTCGACGAGGGTGCTCTTGATTTCCAGCATGTAGCCGATAGCTGTTCGGAAGATCGGGACCTTTTCCAGAACCCCTCGTGATGTGCGATACGCGGAATAGAGGGTCCCTTGTTTTCTCAAATCAGCTCCTTGGAAAGGAATGTGATCAGACACTATAGGGTAAATTGAAATTGCTCAAACGCCAATTTTAGTAACGGGTGGATTGGCCAGAAGCGGCTTTATCAAGTGCAGTGTGTGGGTAGGGAAGGTGTGTCGCACGCTTGGCTGTTCAAGCTTGATGTTTCTAGTTTTCCTTCGTTTTTGGCGTGCGGAGAAAGAGCCAGAGGCCCTTCACCGAAGCTTTAACCAGTGTGCGCCATCCGCTGGTTACGATCTCGCCGGGTTCCTGAGGGTCGCGTGGCCAGTCGAGCGGTTTGCGGCGAATGCGGCGAAGAAGGAACCGGACGAGGTTCATCCTCTGATCGGGAAATTCAGCGAACAACAGCAGGCAATAAGTGATGGAGTTTTGCGCTTCGTTCTCGACCGTGTCGCGGCTCAGGGTCGGATGGAAGACGACGGCAGAGGGAAGGTAAACGGCCTTAAAACCGTTCGAGAGTAAACGAGCAAAGGCATAAGACTCTTCGCCGATCTGGAACGGTGCGCCGCGGCCAAGACGTACATCGAACATCGGGGACGCGCTGCATGCACTCTTGCGCAATGCCATGTTGCTGCCAAGGCCCATTCCGCCAAAGGTGGCAATTTCAAACCAGCGTGGGTCCCGATTGCTGAGAACGCGCGGACTCTCCAACTCTCCGGCGCCGTTGGAACCTGGGGTGATTACCCTGCCCGTAGAGGCCGCGGTCTTTTCGTCAGCGAACGGTTCCATGAGCATGCCGAGCCAATCGGGCGCGGGAATTGCATCATCATCAAGGAAGGCCACGATCTCAGTGTCACTCTCGGCGAGTCCGCGGTTGCGCGTGCGGCTCAATCCCTGGACCGGCTCGAAGATGTACCGCGCGCCGAACTCGCGGCTCACGTTTTCTGTTTCCTTGTCGCCCTGGGTGTTGTCGACGACCAGAACATGGTCGGGCCCGGGGTCAAGCCGGGCAACGCCCCGAAGGCACTCCTTCAAAACCTGGGGACGGTTTCTTGTACAGATAACGACCGTTGCAGTCAGGGTCGCTTCCTTGCAGCCAGAGCTCACCGTTATGTGCGCGAGGCCACTCGCCGGAGCATTCAATCCACAGACCTCATGTTCGAATTCCAACCGCGCTTCAAGCGCCTATGCCCGGCGCTCTTCAATCGGCGTAAGAGATGGGGAGACAACCTCCCCAATCCCATTATCTCAAAGATCATGAAGGGGTCTTGCAGGTGCAGGTTGTGCCAGCCGAAGGGCCCTTCGGCTATCTGTCTCCGAGTGGAGCGCTGTCCGGCGGCCGGCTCTTGCGCCTTCTGTTCAAGATGCGTGGGCCTGGCGGCCAGGTTGGATCAGATGGCCAGGGATGCTAGCAGGGCGAAGCCCAGTCCGGCAAAGGAGATGATGGTTTCGCAGATCGACCACGACTTCATGGTTTCAGTGACGCTTAAGTTCAGATATTCCTTGACCAGCCAGAAGCCGCCATCGTTGACGTGCGAAAAGATCAGCGAACCGGCGCCGGTAGCGATGGCAAGTAATTCAGGCGAAACGCCCGGCGTTTGCAACGCGATGGGAGCAACAATGCCGGCGGCGGTGGTCATGGCAACGGTTGCCGATCCGGTGGCCAGGCGCATGAGGGCGGCAAGCAGCCAGGCGAGGAAGAGCAGCGGTAGATGGCGCTGCATCGCGATATCGATCATGGCGTGAGAGACGCCGCTATCCTGCAACACACGGCCGAAACCGCCGCCAGCGCCGACCAGGAGAGTGATGGTCGCGGTAGGCGCGAGGCACTCGTTGCTGAAGCGCAGGATGGTCTCTTTTGTGACGCCGCGCATGATGCCGAGCGTGATGAAACTGATGAGGACTCCGATGAGGAGGGCAATGTCGTCATTGCCGAGGAAGCGGATTGCCTGGTTGGCAAAACTGTCTTTTGCTGCGAACACGTCGGCCCAACTGCCGATGAGCATCAAGGCGACGGGAAGAAGGATGCTGCCGATGGTGAGCCAGAAGCCGGGTAATTTGCGGTCCGGGTTGTGATCGGCAAAGTCGTCGGCCATGGGATTTTCGGCAGGCATCTTGATCCAGGGGCCGATGACTTTCGCAAACAATGGTCCCGCGAGCGCGGCGGTAGGAATTGCGATTATGAGGGCGTAGAGAATGGTGCGGCCCACATCAGCATGGTACGTATTCACCGCAAGCAGCGCTGCGGGATGCGGGGGCACAAGGCCGTGATCGACAGAAAGAGCGGCGACCAGCGGCAGGGCGACGCGGATCAACGGGGTTCCGGTGCGGCGAGCGACGGTGAAGGCGATGGGAATGAGCAGCACGAATCCGACTTCGAAGAAAGCGGGAAGGCCAACAATGAGACCGATGCACATCATGGCCCAGGGAACGCGCTTTTCGCCGAAGACGCGAATCAGTGTGAGCGCGACCGTGTCGGCTCCGCCGGATTCCGCCATCATTTTGCCGAGCATGGTGCCGAGCGCAACCACAACGGCAATGTGGCCAAGTGTTCCGCCAACGCCCGCTTCAAATGAGTGGACCACACCTGACAGTGGCATTCCTGAGACGATGGCGAGCGCGAGAGAAGCCAGCAGCAGGCTAAGAAATGGATTCAGCTTAAGAACGGTGACGAGCAGGACGATTCCAACGACAGCGCCGAGTGCGGTGAGCAATAGAAAGATGCTGTGAGGATCGATCATCGGCTGGCCAGTTCTCGAGAGATCACTGCGCGCTTCATTGGAGCCACTGGGTCGCGCTGCCTGGAAGGAAGCGGCCTGCGCGGTTTCCGGTGAGTCCTTGAGCAGTGTACGACAGCGTGCCGTTTACCCAGACGCATTCGATGCCCTGGGCCGCACGGATCGGGTCGGCGAATGTCGCGGTGTCGAGGATCGTGTCGGGATTGAAGAGGACCAGGTCTGCCCAGTGGTTTTCGGCGATAGCTCCGCGCTCGGCGAGACCGAAGCGTCGGGCGGGCATGGTGGTCATTTTGTGAATGGCCTGCGGAAGCGTGAACAGCTTTTCGTCGCGGCAGTAGCGGCCCAGCACGCGGGGAAACGCTCCCCAGAGGCGGGGATGAGGATGCTTGTCCCATGGCAAGCCGTCCGAGCCAATCATCGTGGCAGGGTGCGCGAGGATGCGGCGCATATCGTCCTCATCGATGCTGTGATAGATGGCGCCTGCGGGCTGCAGACGCTTGGCTGCATCGAGTTGATTCATATCCCATTCGGCGGCGATGTCGGCGAGAGTACGCCCTGCGACTTCGGGGTAGGCGGTGCTCCAGGTAATCCCGATCCCGACCCGTGGGTCAACTTGTTTGAGGTCGAGGGTGCTGGAGCCAGCGGCGTAGGGATAACAGTCGCAGCCAATATGCTGGTTGGTGCGCGCCTGTTCGAGCGCATGGAGGACTTCGCCGCTGCGTCCCCAGTTCGCGATGCCGGCGCACTTGAGATGCGAAATAACGACAGGTGACCTGCTCGAGCGACCGATGCGGAAGGCTTCATCCATGGCATCGAGGATCGCGTCCGTTTCCGTGCGCAAGTGCGTGACGTAGACGGCATTCGCGCCAATGAGAGCATCAGCCAATGCGAGCACTTCATCGGTGCTCGCGGCGTTTGCCGAAGAATATGCCAGGCCGGAACTGAGGCCGAGTGCGCCGGCGGCGAGAGCCGAGGTGAGTTCGGCATGCATCGACCGAATCTCCCCGTCGGTAGCGGTGCGATCGAGACGGTCCATGTGGTTGTTACGAAGCGATGTGTGTCCGATAAGGGCGGCGACGTTGACGGCGGGTCTAGCAGCGTCGAGTTCGGCGAGGTAGTGGGCGAAGGTTGGGTAGCGGAAATTATTACGCTTGCCGAGCAGGTTCATCGGATCGGGCGGATCGGCTTTGAGGCGCACGGGCGAAGCACTGATGCCGCAGTTGCCGACGATCACGGTGGTGACGCCCTGGGAGATCTTGGGCAGCATCGTCGGCGTTTCGATTACGCTGGTGTCGTCATGGGTATGCGCGTCGATGAAGCCGGGCGCCAGGCAGAGGCCGTCGGCTTCGATTACGTGATCGGCGCGGCACTTCAAAGGCACGTCTATCGCGGCTATGCGGCCGTTGTGCAGGGCGACATCGAGCAGTTGTGCGTCGCTTCCGCTGCCGTCGAGCACTCTTGCATTTCGTATGAGCGTGTCGCAATTCAGCATCTGGACTGACTCAGAATATAGACTATGGTCGCGGGCAGGAGAAGACGCCCAGCGGCGAGGTGTGATGATTCGCGAAAAGAGCACAAGGACGCGGTCGGAGCGCCAGATCGGCCGGCTTAACAAGGGGCTCGGCACGATGGACTCGCCGACAGCCGCTGAGGATATCGTGCGCCTGGGGTGGAACCTTCTGCGCGAGGACCTGAGCCTGCCGTCTGCCGTCCTGTATCGCGATCGCCTCGAGCACAATCTCGCATGGATGCAGCGCTTCATGGATGCATACAAGGTCCGGCTGGCGCCGCATGGGAAGACGACGATGGCGCCGCGACTCTTTGAGATGCAATTGAAGAGTGGGGCGTGGGGCATCACGCTGGCGAGCGCCCACCAGGCAAAGGTGGCGCATACGCA
>NZ_JBARMD010000588.1:0-10727 GCF_049802275.1 Occallatibacter sp.
GAATAACTTCAGCCTCAGTCCGCCAGCACTCGCAATCCGATCTGTGCGTTGAAGCCGGGTCGTGCATCACACTCGGATCGGCTCTCTTTCCAACACCAATATTCGTAACCGGCTCATGCTGTGCTCCTCGTCAAGTAGACTAATATCCCTGACCGCAGCAGGTTTGTCTTCATTTGAATCTCGCGTTGTTGATTTGGATTCGCCATTCTCACGTCCTTGACTCTTGGGGCTGACGAAGAATTGCTTCGTCCACATCGGGATTTCGAGGCGAAACTGAATTGGTGGTCCGTTGCGGTAGTAAATCTCTCAGCAACGCAACAGAATCGGTGATAGGTTTCCCGCCCCCGTGAAGAACAATGACCGCCAACAGATAGAGCAAAGCAAATACTACAGAAACCGAAATCATTCGCACGAATGCGCCAAAAGCTCCAAACTCTGCTCCCGAGTACGGCGTGGCGTGAAGTGCGATGTAGCTCAGGTACCCAGCCGCCAGCGATGCTGCGAAGAACTTCCAGATGACTGCAAATATTGCTCCCGTCTTCAGCCCGACCGGCTTTCCGGCATACCAGAACCCGGGGAACATGAGCAGGAAGAACGAAATCGTCCACGCAAATGCCACTCCCGAGGGTCCCCACCGCAGCATAAGAACAAATAGGCCCGCAGTGCAGAAAAATTCAATCAATCCCCAGCGAAACCATCTGTCGGGTCGTCCTATTGCAAGGTGAATCCAACCGTGCGTGTTGTACAGGAGCATCACTCCGATTCCCGGGCCAAATAACGTAAAAATCCTGCCTGCCTCACCCCACTGCGGTCCGAGAAGGACACGAATCAGATCCTTTCCCACTAGACAGAAGTCAGCCCCAATCCCCATTCCCAGAAACGCCATGATGGATAAGGCACGCAGAAAGTAGCGCTCGAACTGGCCACGGTCTCCGCTGACCCGGCTCAGCGTACTTACCGCAACATTAGAGATAGGCGACAGCAATTGCGTCGCTGCGAGAACAAACAAGTCATAAGCTCTCTTGTAGAATCCGAGCACCTGAGCACCAAACCGGTAGCCCACGAGGAGATTATCGGTGTTCCGAGTCAGGTAATTGAATCCAAAATGCAAGTAGACATTGAAGGCAAACGTGACCCCCGACGAAGTCCCCAATGCGCGCGTGGGCCGGCTCGGTACCCATCTGCACATTGCCCAGGAAAGCACGGCTATGATGACAGACTGCCCGACAGTTCCCCATACAAGTGCCCAGTAATGCAAGCCCACAAACGCACAGACGATGGAGACGACTACATAAACCGACAATCCAATGATGTTAATAATAGCTACTGTCCGAAAGTGCATCGCGCGTTGGAGAAGTGCAAGATGAATATAGGCGAGGCACCCGAGCACGATAGTCAATGACATGCCAACGGCAACCGGCGCTACCGCTGAGTCGTGAAAGAAAAGCGCCAACAGGTTTCCCGAGCCGGCAAAAACGAACGTGAGAAGTGTACCAATGCCTAGGTTGATCCAAAACAGATTGCTGGCCAGAGCCTCTGAAAGTTCCTCGCGCTGCATGATCAACTCTGTGAAGCCATTCAATCCGAAACTGCGAAAAAGAAGGTTGACCGTGGTGACCATCGAGACTATGCCAAAATCACTCGGCGTCAGCAAACGCGCCAGAACCATCACCGAGGCAATTTGCAGAACAAATCCGGCTGTCTGGCCCACAACTGATGCTGCGGCACCCCGGACCGCCGTTCTACGAAGTCCATCGCCGGATTCAACCGGCTGAAAAGCGCCGTCCGCTTGAAATGGTCTCAACTAGTCCTCACTGCAAGATTTGTGTGTAATCGGGATTGGACTGGCGCCTGTGTGACCGCTTCGACAGGAAACTTTTCCTCAGAACCAGTCTTCGTAGTGCAATTCTTCTGAAGTTCAATTCAAGCGTAGCCTGCCCGATTCAATGAGCCGCTTTACAATCAGCTCGGCGCCTTCCTCACTCAAGTGGTCTCCGTCCCTCATTAACGGGATGTTATTCCTCGCATCCGCGTACTCGACACAACCTTCAGCATCGCAGGTCGCTCTGTAGAGAGAGACGTATGGGACGTGCCAGGTCGCGGTTCCCAAAGCTTGCATCTGATCGTCCATCGCACGAGAAGATTCCGCGAGATGCTGCTGCGGCAATTCGGGTCTATTCCAGGCGATCGAATAAGCCAGTAGCCTGGGCAGTGGTGCATCATACTCTGCTACTGGTCCGAATATGGTGGCCTTCACGTCGTGCTTCCTGGTCCACTGAAGGATTTCGACTATACCTTGCATACTTCCCGGATACCACTGAGATTCCAGAAGCAACTCGCTGTCGGGGTGAGCCGGCAGATATTTTTCGAAAATGAAACGCATTGCCTCATCGCATACAGGCGACCCCGTCGCCCGAAGTGAAATTCGGCAGCTCCACACGGATGCAAGCTGAACGTTTCTGTCCGCAGAAGCTAGCTTCAATCCAGGCCACAAGGCAGCAGCATGGCTATCGCCTAGCAAGAGGAACCCTCCCTTCCCCGGCCCGAGCTCGTCGCATGCAGGGTTGGTAAATACGGTAGCCCGATTTGCTTCGGTGATCGAGCACTTTCCCCACTGCCCCAGCGTAGCCACGCCGCCAGCACCGCCTCCGGATAGAAGCGAAGCAATCTGCACTGCTCGTGGCGGAAATCGAGATTTGAACCCTGCATACTGGACAACAGCCACAGCGCACAGGATCAACCCGAAGGCCACAGCTCCAGATAACGCAAACAGTCCCCTCCGCTCAATTCGCCTCGGATGCGCGCGAAAGGGACGTTCCACGAATCGCCAGGATAGAATCGCTGCGGCAAACGACAGAAGAATGACAAGCAACTTATTCGTTGTCTGAGATGACAGAAGATATGCCCAGCCGGATGGAACAATCGAACTCAAATTGATAAGCAATCCGAATTGGCTCAGGACGATGATTGGCCAATGCCAGAGATAGAGGGAATAGGATATGAGCCCAATAAACACAACGGGGCGCCACGAAAGCAAACCAGATACGTAGGAGGGTCCTTGTTCGCCTGCACCGATAATCAGCGCCGTGCCGATGCAGGGGAGCAACGCGCTGAAGCCGGGAAATACAGTTCGTGGGGTGTACTTCAACACCGACCATCCAATCATTCCAATGCCGATTACTGTCGCAAGATTCCGGAGAAGTGCCGTCCTCATCCGCGGCCAAACTCCAAGAGAAAGAATCGTACCCAGCAATAGTTCCCATGCGCGGGTGTACGGCATGTAAAAGGCGGTCGTTTCGTTCCGCGTCACAACCCACGCACTCAACCCGAGCGAGACAAAGAACAGTGTCAATACCACGGCCTTGATTCGCCCAGGGAATATTCGGCTTGCTGCCAGCAGGAGCAGTGGAAACGAGATATAAAACTGCTCCTCCACGGCCAGAGACCAGGTGTGCAACAGAGGACGCGAAAGCGGCGAATCAAAATACCCTGAATGGGCCCAGAAATAGAAATTAGACGTGGATGTTACTGCTGCAGCCAGGGATCGTGCAAAAGCGACGAACTCAGCCGGAAGAAAGAGGAACCACGCGGCAACACACAAGGCGATCAGCATCGCGAAAAGAGCGGGAAAGATTCTCCTTATCCGACGGTCGTAGAAACTGAGGATCGAGAAGGTCCCCGCATTAATCTCCGAGACAATGATCGAACTGATCAGGTACCCGGAAATTACGAAAAATACGTCGACACCGACGAAGCCTCCAGAGACGCGAGAGGGGGAGAGGTGGAACGCTAACACGCTAAGAACCGCAACACACCGAAGACCGTCTACGTCGGCACGGTACTTGGGCTTGTGGGTCGCTGCTGTTTTCGTAACTCTCATCTGCGACGAAGACCTCGGCTGTACACACTCAAATCGAATCGGACACACACGATTCTCTGTTTTAAGGTGGATCTCTGACTAGCGGTGGTTGGCACTCGCAAAATCAGAATGGCCTACTCCACCACCTGCGCTAAACGCGTTCGTGCTGATTGCGTTAGTCTCAGCGTCATTAGCCATCGCATAAACACGCGAAGCAGCCCTCTTAGATGACTTCCTGCCCCAGAGCCCCGCGCTGATACCTGTCGAGCAGACGATTGCAATGAGCACGAATATCCACATCGGAGTCATCGTTCTGAACCCGGCTTCGGTGATGCTGTAAAATGCTCCGCTCACCACAAACGCTAACATCAGGCCGGCGGCAGATGGATTCATTCGGAAAGATGCCACGGCACGCCGATAACCGGTTATCAGAACCGTCGCAATCAAAATGACCCCAATCCAGCCAAGATTTAAATAAACCTCTATGTAACCGTTGTGCGCTTCATTGATTTGTTCGGCGTGGTACCAGTTGAGAAGGTTGTGATGAAAAGCATCGGCGGCAGGGCTGGTCCAGAAACTGTCGAATCCTTCACCGAATATTGGGTTCGATGCTGCGGGAATTACTGCGGCCCAGATGCTCGTTCTACCCGAAAGAGTCGACTGCCTGCCCAACGCGCCTGCGACAGAGCCCATGCCGCCAAGAAGCAGAACCAAGCCGCCGAATAAAAGAATTCCCAGACAAAGCAGGTGCACCCTGGCCGGCCGGGTCCTAACCGAACGCATGCCGGTCGCTAAAATCAGTCCGCTCCCGAGAACAAAGCAGAAGATTGAGGTCGATGAGTGAGCCATCCACAATAGCACTATCCCAAAAGCGAGCAGGCTCGTCTGTGCAACCAACCGCCCGCGCCGATTCGGCTCGTCTCGCTTTCCCAGAAGCGTGCGCAGACTCCACACCGTGCCTAATGAAATAAGGAAGACGATTAAACCCAGGGAATTCTTATTCAGCGTTACGCCGGTATTCATTGGTCCACCTTCTGGGTCAAAGGCGCGACCGGAGTCCGTATAACGAATCATCACAATCGAAAACGGCAATAGGATGAAGCCTATTCTCGAGAAAAGCTGCTGTAGCGCCGCGATCGGATCATCATCAGTAGCAATGACGAGCGCCATGACAACATCTCCGACGTCTTTCGTCCAACGCTTGAATGCGGGACCGCTGTATGGCGCCCAGGTCACACTAATCAGACAGTACAAAGAATAGATGATTAGTGGCCCCATCAGTTTCAAATAAGGCCTTACCTTCTTTCGCCGCCGTAAGAGGATCACAATCCCGAATGCCAGAAGGAGTCCGTAGATCGCAGCGTCCGTAGAGCTGCCCTCCAGCGTTGACTGGAGGGTATCTGAGGATATCGCTCGAATCCCGAACCACATAGTCACTGGTCTGGACCCGACAATGATCAGCCATATGATCGGTATCCACAAACCTTTAGAGGTTCTGGCGGCCTTATTCCGGTTCAGGTAAAAAAGTCCCGCTACTCCGATGCTGCAGATGGCGATTGCAAGGAGGGTGCTCATTCTTGGCAAACTCCCGTCCGGCCCCACTCCATAGGCAACGGACCGATTCCAGGCGCCATAGCAGAGTTCATAGCTCTCTCATTGCCGAGGCTCAATTGAATACCACCCTGTACACTCTATCGACGCTCCTTGCCTCTCTTCTGGCCCTGTCTACAATCTCTACGCTGATGATCGTAAGTGCGAACGCGGCTATGAACGACCCCGCTAACACGGGGATTCCCGGGTTGAAACGCCTCAGGCTTGCAGCAAGAATCTGCAAGATCGCGATTTGCGAGATATAGCCCAGGAGGGAATACTTGCCGAGCAAAATGACCACGTTCTGAAGTCGACCGGGTGCTGTTCCTATGCTCCCAACCAGGTAGATCATTGTTACGCTCAAACACACCCCTACAATCTCCAGCAGGAACGGCACATTCCAGATCGATATGGCGACAATATAGAGGACATATGCGAATCCAAGCAGGTAGGGGTATCGAGCTATTCTCTGAATCGTTTCACTTGGCCTGAATCCTATTAGCACGCCCAACATTCCAATTGTGACAATTTCCAGGTTCATGGTTTTGGCGCCTAGCATGTCAAGCATCACGGCAGATACCAGAAACAACACAAAGACAACGTGAAAAATTGACCTGTGGCGTCGATAAAGAAACATGAGCAATCCCGACAGAATCAGCAGATAGGCAATGGGCACTAGTATGGAAAACGACACAATTTTGTTTGTGAAGTTTCCGGTCACAAAAGCCGCCATGACGCTATCGGAATCCAACTGATAACTCAGGCTAACGCCGGGAGACAAGATTGGCAGCACAACAAGCCGAGCGCCATTAAGTCCGATGAAAATCGCCAGGAGCTTGAGGCCCCTCACGATCAATCGCTTGGGCAGGCGAAAATCGATGACCTCGTACTTGCTGAGATAAACACTCGAAACCATGAAGCCACTTATGAAGATGAATGAAGGACTTAGAAACCGAAGATAACGATAGTGAGGCCAGCCTATCCCTATGAAGTAGTTGATCCAATGGTAAAGAACCATGAAAAGGACCAACGCGCCTTTCGTAAAGTCCAGTGCCGGGATTCTCTCGGTTTTGGGAGAAGTTGCCGTAGCCAGCATATTGGTCTCTGCTAAACGGTCCTCGTGGCGAACATGAAGGGAGGGCGCCATCCTCAAGACTCTGCAGAGACCCGGTATCTGCGGTCGTACCAAGCCTTTCGGATGTCCCGAAATTTTTCCGCGATCGGTTCGGGAATTCGGTCGACAATGCGGCGGTGCAAGCCATACGAAAATGCAATGCGGCCCCTCGCGGTCAATGGTACGTAATATCGCGGCACATCGAGACGCTGGAAGCCGTTTACCTCTTTGAAATGTGTCAGGCTGTCTTCCTTGTTTCCGTAATTGAAGTTTTCGTAGATGAGATACGACACTCCGTTCTTCGCGCAGGTACGGACCGCCTCCGCGATCAAAGCATTCGTCGGTGCTTTGTCCTTGTGCTGAGCCATCGACAGAATATGGACGAGACAAGCCTGCGTTCGGCTCTCATCCATGGACAATTTGATAAACCCGATCATCTTCTCATCCAGAAAGGCGCCTACGTAAATACTGCGGTCAAGAAAGGTTCCCGCATACTGCCGTGCGCGTTCCATTGTCATTCCATAGTGAGGGAAGCGCTTGCCCTGACGTATGGGTGTCTCGTTATAGACTTCGCGGATGCCTCGAACGAGTTCGTCTCCAAATTCAATTTCACGTAAGACCACTCCCTTTTTTTGTGCCTGCCTGGCTCTGTTGCGAGGATAGGAGCGGATCTGGTTATTCCACCAGTTATCGAAAGTGGAAACCTCGAGAACAGCCAGATTGTCCATCACAAAGGGGTACGAATACCGTGGTGAAGTATCAGGAAGTTTTTGCAGAAATGTGAACAGATCAACGCGCGTCCCACACCTCCGCAGGCTCGCCACAACCTCTTCAGGATCATCTGGAAACGTGTACTTTTCTCCATCCAGACGGGCGATTCGAATCAATTGTCCTTGGATCGCAATGTCCTTGTTGCCGAACTTCATTTGGGTGAGCCTCATTGCACAGCGTCAATTCACACGATGATCGGGTAGAACCATCGGGGATGGAAAACATAACCTAGGCGATTGGCTCTGCGGGAACGAGGTTCCTGAACTCCGCAGCCGCAGATTCGCGCCGCATCTGTGCGGTAAATCCGATCACCGCTGCTGCCACTTTCTCTTGCTGTTCGAACTCAAGCTGAGGATACATCGGAAGAGAGACGATCTCGGCGGCCGCGCTTTCCGTGACGGGAAAATCGCCCGCACCGTAGTTGAGCGATAAGTACGCCCGCTGCAGGTGAAGCGGCACGGGATAGTGGATCCCCACTCCAATCCCTGCTTCCTTGAGATACTTCATCATGCCGTCGCGATCGATAGTGCGGATGACGTACAGGTGATACACCCCGCGGGACGACGACGGTTCCCATGGCAAGCCGATTGAATCACATTGTGAAAGCAACCGGTTGTATTCCGCGGCTTTTGACCGACGCAGCTCATTCCACGATTTCAGATGAGCCAGTTTAGTTTGCAGAATTCCCGCTTGCAATGCGTCGAGCCGTCCATTGTAACCCTCTACGTCGTGAAAGTATTTCCGGCTCTGACCGTGGTCACGCAACATCTTCGTCTTCTCTGCCATGCCAGAATCATTGGTGGTGATTGCTCCAGCTTCGCCGCAAGCCCCGAGATTCTTTCCCGGATAAAAGCTGAACGCCGCAGCACATCCCATGGAGCCCGCCTTCATCCACCGGTTGTGCTTTTTTGAGAAGTACTCCGCCCCGTGTGCCTGGCATGCATCCTCGATTACAACTAAGCCATACTGCTCAGCCAGATCGAGAATCCCATCCATATCGGCCATCTGTCCGTAGAGATGCACGGGAATGACAGCTGTCACAGGGCGCCCGCTGCGAAGGCTGATTAGACGGCCCGCGTTATCGCGAACGCATTTCTTCTGCAGGTAACGCTGAAGCATCACCACAGACATGTTATAGGTCTGCTCATCCACATCGACGAATTCCGGGATCGCCCGCGCCTGCGAGATTGCTTCTGTTGTCGCGATGAACGTATTTGGAACCGTTAGCACGACGTCGCCACTTTGAACTCCGCTGGCCATGATGGCGAACCGCAGGGCGTCGGTCCCACTGTTCACCGCGATCGCATGACGTGTTCCACAGAATTCTGCGAACGCCGTCTCGAAGTTCTCCACCATCGGACCACCAATGAATCCCGCCGAGCGCAGAACACAGCGGAACAATGCTGTAAGTTCCTCCTCAAGCTCTACATGGGGAGTGATCAAATCAAGAAATGGAATTGCTGCGTCAGTATTCATCGTCTCTCCTGACATTCAACAGATAACTTATTGCGAAACTGCAAGATCGGGCTAAACGCACCCTTTCAGCTGGAACGTACATTTGATAAAAAGATCATTGGCTGCGGTTTCTCTGCTGGCTTTGTGTTGAAGTTCAAGCGCCTGCGTTAAGTCCCTTGTCTTTCTCAGAAGCGTTCACGTAACGCAACACCCTCGCCGGATTGCCCACTGTGATTGCATTTGCTGGGACATCCCTAGTAACCACGCTTCCCGCGCCCACAATGGCATTCTCGCCAATCGAAGTATTTGGAAGAATCGTAGCGCCCGTACCGATCGACGCTCCCCGCTTCACGACTGTCGTTTCCACTCTCCAATCTGCTTCTGTCTGGAGCTTTCCGTCGAGGCTCGTCGCACGGGGATAGGCGTCGTTGGTGAACATGACGCCGTGGCCGATGAAGACGTTGTCCTCAATCGTGACACCTTCGCAGATGAACGTATGACTCGATATCTTGCAGCAGCGACCGATCTTCGCGTTCTTCTGGATCTCGACAAATGCGCCAATTTTGGTCTCGTCTCCAATTTCACACCCATAGAGGTTGATGAATTTGGAAAGACGAACGTTCTCGCCCAACTTCACGTCGTCGGCAATGCAGTTGAACGTGTTCATAGATAAACGAGAGATCCCTTCTTATTCAACGACTCACTCGCCGTTTCGAGCATGCGCACCACTCGAAGACCGGCAGAGCCGTTATTGAAGGGCTCCTCTCCAGTCGAAACACAATCGACGAAGTAAGATAATTCGTTGCGAAGAGCCTCGCCCTGCTCCAGTTGTGGAGCCCACATATCTCCCGAGCGATAACTGACAAGGAGTTCGTACACACCCTCTTTGCTGCCTATCTTGACACCCTTGTCGTAAACCTTCAGCTTTTCGTCGGCTTCGAGATCGTTCCACACCAGCATGCGCTTCTCACCGCCGATAAGTGTTGTCCTCACCTTCACCGGCGAGAGCCAATTCACGTTGATGTGGGCGATTACCTTTTCCGGAAAATAGAGCGTCATGAAAGCTACATCTTCGTGACCATTCAGGTGGCCCTGACCGGTTGCAACAATTGCCTCTGGATCTCCCTTCAGGAGATAGTCCATGATCGAGAGATCGTGCGGCGCCAGATCCCACAGGACGTTGCAATCGTGCTGAAATAACCCCAGGTTGACACGCGTGGAATCGTAGTAATACAAGTTCCCGAGCGCTTTGTCATCAACGAGTTGTTTGATTTTCTTTACCGCTCCCGTAAAGAGGAAGGTATGGTCTACCATGACCTTGAGGTTCTTCTGCGCCGCGAGATTTACCAGTTCTTCGCCTTGAGCGGAAGTGCTGGTGAAGGGTTTCTCAACGAACACGTGCTTGCCGTTTTCGAGGGCAGCCTTGGTGAGTTCGTAATGCGTCCACACCGGAGATACAACGGCGATGGCATCAATGTCCGGCGAAGTTATAACTTCCAGCGCACTAGCAATGACCTTTACGTCGGGGTGAGCCTTCTGTGCTCGCGCGCGAGCTTGAGGGCTGATCTCCGCAATAGCCAAGACCTGAGAACCTTCGAGGTTCACCAGGTTCCTCACAATGTTAGGTCCCCAGTAGCCGTAACCAATTACTCCGAACTTCATGTTTCGCCGTCCTTCAGTAGAACCGCTGATTGGTTGGGGGATGACATACGCAGGAATCCATAGCTGGGACAGGGACGTTCTCTGCCAGTGGTGTGAAGCTGAATTGTGTAATAGAGTCGCCCCTCAGTAGGCGCCGGAGCCTCGGATCACGGCAAGGGGCGTGCGGAGGAGGATTTTGATATCGAGCCACGGACTCCATGCGATGGCATATTTCAGGTCGAGTCGAACCATTGCATCGAAATCAACAGTGCTTCTACCTGTAACTTGCCACAATCC
>NZ_JBARMD010000589.1:0-6639 GCF_049802275.1 Occallatibacter sp.
CGGAACAGATGGCTTGAGGCGCATGGGATCAGCGTGCACATCGGTTCGCAGATTCGGTCGGCGGAGCCGTTTGGCGCGGCGATGGAGCGGGTGTGCAAATTGGTGATGCAACTGAGACGCGAGGGCGTTGCGCTGAAGGTTGTAGATGCGGGCGGCGGTCTGGGCATTGATTATCACTCCACCCCAGCGACGAAGACCCGTCGCAGGGGACCCCGGGATCACGGCGGCGCGGATAGTAGTGATCCGGCGGTGAAGGTGCAGGAGTATGCGGCAGCGATCGAGAACGCATTGGTAGGCTTTGATGGCAAATTGCTGATTGAACCGGGGCGCTTTATCGTCGCGCAGGCTGGGGCGCTGGTAACGCGCGTGCTGAATGTGAAGAAGAACGGGAAGAAGACGTTTGTGATTGTGGATGCGGCGATGAATGATCTGATTCGGCCGGCGCTTTACCAGGCTTATCACGAGATTGTGCCCGTCAATCCGCGGGCGGGTCGGGCGCGGGCGGTCGATGTAGTTGGTCCGGTGTGCGAGACGGGAGACTTCTTTGCGCGCGATCGCATGTTGAAGCCGGTTGAGGCAGGCGACCTGGTGGCGCTGTTGGATGCGGGCGCTTATGGGATGGCGCAGAGCTCCAATTACAACTCTCGTTTTCGCGCGGCGGAAGTGCTGGTGGATGGAACGAAGCATCGGCTGATTCGCCGGCGCGAGGAGATGAAGGATCTGCTGGCGACGGAGATCATCTAGACACTGCCTTAGTGATTTGGTTCGATCCGGCCCTACGGGACGGATGAGTTGCGGTGCACGTTGTCCCAGGATTGCGCTGCGCTTCATCCTGGGCTATTTTCATGGTCTCCCTCCGGGAGACGGGCTACTTTCATGTTCTCGTTCGGGAGATAGCTTGGCGGCTAGTCCATGAGCGGACGTGAGCCTTCTGCCGTGCCCCGAGGATCACAATGAAACGATGTTCACGCGATTGCTTGTTATGGCTCCTCGCGCGGTTGAAACTACTGCGCTCTTTGGTCCGTCCTGATAAGGTATCTCGCGGAGGAATTTGCAATGTATTTTCGTATGCAGGCGTTGTGTGCCTTGGCGGTAGCGGGGCTGTTTGTGGGAGTATCGGCCAACTTGAATGCAGATTCGTTGAAGGTGAAGACGGCGCAGGGCAAGCTCGTCGGCAAGACAATCAATGATGGGAAAGTGCGGGCGTTCATGGGGCTGCCGTATGCGGCGCCGCCAGTTGGCGATCTGCGCTGGAAGGCTCCCCAGGCGCCGGCGAAGTGGAAAGGCGAACGCGATGCGACGAAGTATGGCGCGCATTGCGCACAGGGCCGCGTGTTCGACGACATGGTGTTCCAGGACGCTGGTCCGAGTGAAGACTGCCTCTTCCTGAATGTCTACACGCCTGCGGATGCGAAAGAGAAGAGCAAGCTGCCCGTAATGTTCTGGATTCATGGTGGCGGCTACTCAGGCGGCGGCAGTTCGGAGCCGCGCCATAACGGAGACTTTCTGCCGTTGAAGGGCGTGGTTCTGGTCACGATCAACTATCGGCTAGGCGTGTTCGGCTTCCTTGTGACCGATGAGTTGGCGAAGGAGAACAACGGCGTCGCGGGCAACTACGGATTGATGGACATGGTCGCGGGGCTCGAGTGGGTAAAGAAAAACATCGGAAAGTTTGGCGGCGATCCGAACAACGTGACGATCTTTGGCGAGAGCGCGGGATCGTTTGCAGTGAGCACGCTGATGGCTTCGCCGATGGCGCAGGGTCTTTTCGCGAAGGCGATCGGCGAGAGCGGCGCAGCGTTTCCGAGCGCGCTGAATCTCGGCGGACAGACTGTGACCGAACGGGCTGCGATTGACGGCAAGTGGGTAGCGACGCTGGGCGTGAAGAATCTGGCCGAATTACGCGCGATGCCGACGGACAAGATCCTGGAAGCTGCGAAAACCAAGGGCGCAACGGGGTTTGCTCCGGATATTGATGGAAAGTTTTTGACCGAGCCTGTTCCTGATACTTATGCAGCAGGCAAGCAGGCGCACGTTCCGCTGCTGGCGGGATGGAATGCCGATGAGGGCAGCTTCTTCGCAATGCGCGGAATGACAGCGGCGCAGTGGCAGGCGATGGCAAAGGGATTGTTCAAGGATCGCTCGGCGGAGTTTTTGAAGTTGTACCCGGGCGATACGGATGCGCAGGCGCTGCGATCGGCGGTTGATTTCGGCAGCGATCAGTTCATCGCTTTCGGAACTTGGAAGTGGCTGGAGGCGCAGCGCAAGACGGGTGATTCTCCGGTCTATCGGTATCATTTCGAACTGGCGGCGCTGCCGAGCAAGTATCATCCCGGGACGTTTGCTTTCCACTCCGACGACATCGAGTATGTGTTTGGGACCCTTGATACACGGCCCGGTGAAACGGTGCGGCCTGAGGACCGGCAACTGAGTGAGGCGATGATGACGTACTGGACGAACTTCGCGAAGAACGGCGATCCCAATGGAACGGGAGTGCCGAACTGGCCGAAGTACGACACGACGGACAATTCTCTGATTCACCTGAACAGCCCGATCACGTCAGGACCGGACACGACGCGGGACCGGTATCTGTTCCTGCTGCAGGGCATTCCGGCTATGCATTTCTAGTGTTTGAGCGGCACCCCCCATCCTTGTGGGAGCTATGTCCGCAAGGATTGGGTACCCCTGCCCCCCCCACCCGTCTCTGTGAAGAAGTTTCCTGTTTTCACGGAGGTACGGGAGGTTCATCGCTCCAAAGTATTCTAATGGCTGGACTTAGCCGCAGATTATTCTCATAAAAGGACTTAGGAGAAATCGGCCCCGCCGAAGCCGGAGGTCTTTCTGGCATCGTTGCGAGGAGATAGCCGTACAATTCCATTGTGCAACGGATGGCGGAAATTGCCTGCAAACCTGGCGCGAGGATTTTGCGTTTTGAATCAAGGGGTTAAAGAATTCTGTTGTGGGGAGAGCTTGACCACGCTGGTCTCCAATTTCGCCGGACAGAGAAAAACGTTGAAAAGGCCGCCTGTTTTGGCGGCCTTTGCTTTTCGAAGGAAGATGTTTGGTTAGCGGTTGACGCCGGAGGCTGCAGCGAAGCCAGAGGCCTGCGCGGAGGGGATGCCAGAGGCGGGTTTGGGATCGGCGAAGGACGAGCCGTTGGCGTTGATGGCGTCGGAGTAGTCGGGGCCAAGGCCGAGCTTCTTGAGGGCCCGGGAATCGGGCATAAGCTTGGTTTGCCAGCCCTGGTCGGCTTGAAACTTGCGCATGGCGGCTGTTGTGTTTGAATCCCACTGTCCATTTGCGTCGCCCGTCAGGTAGTGCTCGCGAATGAGAGCCTTCTGGATTTCAGTGGCGCGGGCCGAGTCGATACCCTGCTGGCCGTGAGACTTTTTGTGGTGCGACGTCTTAGCCGTTTTGTGGCTCTTAGCAGTTGATTTGCTGGCGTGGGTCGAGTGAGCGGATGAGCTTTTCTTATGGGCGGTGGTGTGTGTGGCCGTGGTAGTATTCGCGAACGCCGGGGCCGCAATGACGGAGGCCGATAGCAGAAACGCCAGGCTTGCTCGGGATAAAAGCATGCTGGTTACCTCAAAAGTAAAGTTCCTGGACGTGGAGCGGATTCTACTGGACGTCCATCGAGTGTGCCAACAAAAAGGGATTGGCACCAGAGAAATACGGGCAACGAAGAAAACAAAAGTTCGGCAAAAAAACGAAAGTCCAATGCGTTCAGGTGTACTTTCGATGGCCGGTCCGGGTCTGTGACGTGCGTCGCATGGCAGGGGCTAAAGCCCGTGCCAAATTGCTGGTCTTGTCGGCATGACTGAAGTCATGCCCTGATACAAACCTTGTGCGGCCCTGATACAAATCTTTTGCCCTGATACAAACCTTTTCTGCCTGGTACAAACCTGCTGAACAATTTGGATGCCGGGGAGGAGCGAGAGACTGGGTGCTCTCTCCCCGGCGTGAAGCACAGCTATGAGATACCGCTTACGTAGACTACAACGTACCGCCTACGTAGTTGATTCCGTTTTCGGGATGATGGGGGTCCATGACTTCAAAGACTACGTCATCGCCGGATTTGAGGCCCTTGACCACGGAGTCGAACTGGTCCTTGGTGCCGGTTGGGTGTTTGTTGATGCGGACGATCACGAGGCCCGGCTCGAGGCCCTGGAGGTCGGCGAAGGAACCGGGTCGAACAGCCTGGATAACGACTCCGGAGGTATGCAGTCGGGCAGCTGTCTGATCGGTGACCTGGCGAACCGCAATGCCGAGTTTTTCGCCGGCTTCGCTGGTGTTGTCAGGGGCGTTCTCAGGCTTTTGACCGGTGAGGTCGGCAAAGACCTTGTCCCGATCGCCGACGGTGATGGTGGCATCGGCCTGCTTGCCATCACGCAGATAGCCGAGGCGAATGCTGGAGCCGGGACGGCGGCTGGCAATGTCGTTTACGAGGTCGTCGCCATCCTTGATGGAGCGGCCATCGATGGAGGTAATGATGTCGCCGGGCTTGATGCCACCCTTGTCGGCGGGGCCGCCGGGCTGCACCTGCTGGACCAGTACTCCATTCTTGAAGCCGTAAACGCGGTTGACCGCGCCGGAGAGACCGGAGCGGAATGAAATACCGATCGACCCGCGGGTAACCTTGTGGCTGGGGCTGATGAGGTCGTTGTAGACCGAGACGACGGTGTTGGAGGGCATAGCGAATCCGATGCCCTGGTAGCCGGCCGACTGGGTGTAAATGGCGGTGTTGACGCCGATGACTTCGCCGTTCATGTTGAGCAGGGGACCGCCGGAGTTGCCGGGGTTGATGGCGGCATCCGTCTGAATGAAGTGCTGAAACTGGCCGGCGACACCGGGCTCGATGGTGCGATTCTTGGCCGAGACGATGCCCGCGGTAACGGTCTGCGCGAGGGCGAAGGGACTGCCGATGGCTTCAACCCAGTCGCCGACCTGGGCCTGATCGGAGTTGCCCATTTTTACAGTGGGCAGAGGCGAACTGGTGTCGATCTTGATAACGGCGAGGTCGGTGGCCTTATCGGTGCCGATGACGCGGGCGGGGCGGCCGAGGTCCTGCGAATCCGGATCGGTGGAGAGCTTGACAAAGATCTTGTCGGCCTTTTCGATGACGTGATTGTTGGTGATGATGTAGCCCTTGGGATCGACGATGAAGCCGGAGCCGAGGGACTCGCGGACCTGGCCGTCGTCGCCGCCGTCCTGGTCAGGAGCCTGGCCGCCGAAGAAGCGATTGAAGAAGTCCTGGAAGTTGTTGTCTCCCTGGCCTCCCTGGCCGGGACCCTGATCCTGATTATCATCGTCGTCGCCCGGGTTTTGCGGATTGGGCTGAACGCGGGTGTGGGGATTGGGACGTCGGTTTTTATTGTCGACAGCCTTGGGAAGAGTCTGGGTGTTGATGTTCACCACAGCAGGTCCGACGGCCTTGGCGATCTTGACGAAGGGATTGGGTTCGATGGTGGAATTAGCGACTTTGAGCGGGGTGGCATCGGTGCTGTCGCTGGTCCTCTCCTGGCCGCGCACTCCGTGAGCTGCGAAGGAACCGCCGACGAGGGCGGCGGAGAGAGTGGCGAGCAAAACGAAAGTCGATGCGAGGCGGTGCGACCGCAGACGTGCAAGGAGCGATTTCATCGGTTCAAAGACCTCTTTACTGGTTCATCCAACGGGGTTCTAGAAAATCCAAAGCGCCAATCTTAAGTATAGCTGTCGGAAGGGTTCCTCTGACGCACAGTGTGATGCACAGCGAGTCGGAGGCGGATCTTGCGTCGGCAACGGACCTCGTGTGGCATCTCAAGCCTCGGATGCCTGAATGGATGGGCAGGGTAGCTCGATGGGGAGGATCTTAAAAGCAGTCACCCATGTATAGACGGTTCGGAGTGGAAAGAGTGTTGCATGGGGCATGCTAACATCCGGCATGGATTCCCCATTAAAGTGGTGCAGATTCATGGTGATTGCGGCCGCGATGGTGCCGGCCGGAGTGCAGGTATGCGCGGGACAGACGGGTGCGGTGCAGGGCTCGGACAAAGCGGAAACGGATCTCACGATGCTGGACCGTCTGAACCAGATGATGGCGGGCGGCAAGAGTGCATGGAGCGACGAGCAGTTGCGCACCATGGGCCGGCTGCGCGATGCGGCGATGAAGAGTGACTACGCGTACAACGAGCTGCAGCACTTGACGGACAATATCGGTCCGCGGTTGAGCGGATCTCCGCAGGCACAGAAGGCGGTGGACTACGTTATGGGCGAGATGCGGGCACTGGGCGCGGAAGTGACGCTGGAGAAGGCTTCAGTGCCGCACTGGGTGCGCGGAGTGGAGACGGCTGAGTTGACAGCGTGGTCCGGGCAGGCGACAGGAACAACGCAGAAGATCGTGCTGACGGCGCTGGGCGGGAGCGTGGCCACTCCACCGGAAGGGCTGACGGCGGAAGTGGTGGTGGTGGACAACTGGGGCCAGTTGCATGCGCTGCCGGCGGGGGCGGTAAAGGGAAAGATCCTGTTGTTTAATCATCCGTTCGACAAGGAACTTGCGGCGACGGGGCACGGGCTTGAGGCGTACGGAAACAGCGTGGTATATCGCGCCGTGGGGCCAATCGCAGGCGCAGCGGTGGGAGCCGTCGCGGTGCTGGTGCGGAG
>NZ_JBARMD010000590.1:0-5084 GCF_049802275.1 Occallatibacter sp.
GCTCCATTCCCGCCCTCGTTGACCAGCTCAAGAACCTGATAGCCGCCGAACAGCGCATCGTTCTCGCCGCTCCCACGCAGGGTGACGTGGAGCGCACTGCATCCATGCTGCGTGAATACCAGGTACCTTATCGTCTCGGCAGTCGCATTGTGCAGCATGGTGCCGAACTCGAAGAGGCCAGCTATCTCGCCGGCGACATGCGCGTGCCCGTCATTGTGCGCACGCAGATTTCGTCCGGCGTCAGCTTTCCCGATGCCAACCTGGTTCTCTTCGGCGCGAATGATATGTCAGACGATGCCGACGTCGCCGCGCGCCCCGAGCCGAAAAAGTCAAAGACCGCGGCGTTCCTTTCGGACTTCCGCGACCTCGCCATCGGCGACTACGTCGTCCACGTCGAGCACGGCATCGCACAATACCAGGGCCTCAAAGAAATCGTGCAGGACGGCCTCGCCGTCGAATTCATGATTCTAGAATTCGCCGAGCAAGCCAAGCTTTATGTTCCGCTCACGCGCCTCGACCTGATCCAGAAATACCGCTCCACCGACACCGGTCCCGCGCCGGTCCTGAACAAACTCGGCTCTCAGCAGTGGGTCAAGACAAAGGCACGCGTCAAGAAGGCCATGCGGGACATGGCCGCCGAACTGCTCAAGCTCTATGCGCAGCGCCACACCGCGCAAGGCACGTCCTTTTCGCCTGACAACGATTTTCAGCGCGAGTTCGAAGACTCCTTCGACTACCGCGAGACCGACGACCAACTCACCGCGATCTCTGCCGTCAAGCAGGACATGGAATCTACGACGCCCATGGATCGCCTGCTCTGCGGTGACGTTGGCTACGGCAAAACCGAAGTGGCCATGCGCGCAGCTTTCAAAGCCGTGCAGGACGGCAAACAAGTCGCGATTCTCACACCCACCACGGTCCTCGCTTTCCAGCACTTCGAGACATTCAAGAAGCGTTTCTCGCAATTCCCCATCACCGTCGAAATGATCTCGCGCTTCCGTACGCCGAAAGAGCAAAAGGTCATCCTCGAAAAAGTCGAAACCGGCAAAGTCGACATCCTCATTGGCACCCACCGCATTCTGTCGAAGGACATCAAATTCCAGGACCTCGGCCTGCTCGTCGTCGACGAAGAGCAGCGCTTCGGTGTGCGCCACAAGGAACGGCTGAAGCAAATGCGCAAAGAGATCGACGTGCTCGCCATGAGCGCTACGCCGATTCCGCGTACGCTCCACATGTCGCTCGTCGGCCTCCGCGATATGTCCGTCATCGAAACGCCGCCCAAAGATCGCATGGCAATTCAAACCGTCGTGGCCAAGTTCGATGAGAAAATCATTCGTTCCGCAATCGAAGTTGAACTAGAGCGCGGCGGCCAGGTCTACTTCGTTCACAATCGCGTCGAAACCATCTACGAAATCGCATCGCGCATCCAGGAACTTGTTCCCGGTGCGCGCGTCGTCGTCGGCCACGGTCAGATGGGTGAAAAAGATCTGGAAGGCGTGATGCTCGCCTTCATGCATCACGAATTCGATGTGCTCGTCGCCACCACCATCATCGAAAACGGCCTCGACATCCCGCTCGCCAACACCATCGTCATCAACCGTGCCGATCGCCACGGGCTCAGCGAGCTTTATCAACTTCGCGGCCGCGTTGGCCGCTCCAATCGCCGCGCTTATTCCTATCTGCTCATCCCACCCGAGCGCGAACTGACCGACATCGCCCGCCGCCGTCTCGCCGCACTCAAAGAGTTCTCAGACCTCGGCGCTGGATTCAAAATTGCCGCGCTCGATCTCGAACTGCGCGGGGCAGGGAACATGCTCGGCGGCGAGCAGAGCGGCCATATCGAGGCCGTCGGCTTCGAACTCTACACGTCTATGCTCGAAGCGGCCGTGAAGGAAATGAAGGGCGAAGGCGGCGAAGAACGTCCGAGCACGCAACTCAATCTCGGCATCGCCCTGCGCATCGACGAGAGTTATGTCGCCGAAGAGAACCAGCGGCTGCGCCTCTACAAGAAAATCGCAGGAGCCGAAAACGAGAAAGCCATCGCAGACCTCCGCGCCGAAATGGAAGATCGCTATGGCGCATTACCTGACGCCACCGTGTACCTGCTCGAGGCTGCCACGCTACGGCTGGAGTGCGAGCGCCTCGGCATCGCCCAAATCGATCGCAAACGTACCGAGCTGCAAATTCGATTCACAGAGAAGGCCGCAATCGATCCGCAGCACCTCATGCGCCTTGTGGCGCGAAACGCCAAGCGCGGCGCACAATTCACGCCGCAGGGCCTGCTCAAGTTTCCCCTGGCCGCCACACGTCCCGACGATGTTCTACTAGAGATTCGGGACCTGCTCACCAAACTCGCTCCCGACGCCGTCACCGCATAATTCACAATCAAACCAAGAGGACTTGTGAGAAAAACCGCCGCACTTCTTGCCATTGGAGCTTGTATGTCTTCCGCGATTGCCGTCCGAGCTGAATCACCCAAAGAAGACTTCCAGAAGGTCTCTGACGAGTACTTCGACCAGGTCTACTTCCCCAATCAACCGACCTCGGGCACGGTGGTCGGCTATCACCAATACGACTCCAAGCTAGAAGATTTCTCCCAGGCCAGGATTAACGCGGAAATCGGCGACTTGAACCACTTCGCAGATCGCGTCTCTGCGATTCCCGCAGCCTCGCTTGATCAGACCACTCGTGGCGATCGCCAGATGGTCCTCGGAGAGATTCACTCGCGCCTGCTGACCCTTCAGACTATCCGCCCCTGGGCCAAAGATGCCGACAACTATTCCAGCACATGCGCTAACGCAGCTTTCACGCTCATGGAACGAAAATTTGCACCGGCTAACGATCGGCTCCGTTCACTCATTGCCCGCGAGAAGCTGATGCCGGGCCTTCTTGCCGAGGCGCGCACAAACCTTCAGAACCCT
This sequence comes from Occallatibacter sp., assembly GCF_049802275.1. Taxonomy (NCBI): domain Bacteria; kingdom Pseudomonadati; phylum Acidobacteriota; class Terriglobia; order Terriglobales; family Acidobacteriaceae; genus Occallatibacter; species Occallatibacter sp. The sequence goes on from NZ_JBARMD010000590.1 coordinate 2,922, forward strand.
CCACGCATCTTCACCGAAATCGCTATCGAACAGCTTCCCGGCATCGTCAGCTTCTTTCAGCACGATGTTCCCGCGGCTTTCGTAGACGCTGGCGATCCCGCGCTCAAATCGGAATTCGCACAAACCAATGCCGCAGTCATCTCCGCGTTGAACGACTACCTCGCCTGGCTCAAAACCGACTTGCTGCCTCGTTCCAACGGAGACTTCCGCATCGGCGCCGACACCTTCTCGAAAAAGCTACTGTACGACGAGATGGTCGATCTGCCGCTCCCCAGGCTGCTCGAAATCGGTTACGCTGACATGCGCCAGAACCAGCAGCACTTCGCTGAAGTCGCCAAAGAACTCGAGCCCAACAAAACTCCCCGCGAGGTTCTCGAAGAACTAGGCAGCCAGCACCCCGCGCCCAATCAGCTGATTCCCGCCTTCACCGCGACCTTTACCAGCCTTCTCGACTTCATCCGCTCCCACCACATCGTCACTATCCCTTCCGATGTGCGGCCGGTTGTCCAGGAGACTCCGCCCTTCATGCGCGCTACCACCCAGGCCAGCATGGACTCACCCGGCCCCTTTGAAAACCATGCGACCACGTCGTTCTTCAATGTCACACTGCCTGATCCCTCCATGACTCCTGCGCAGGTTGAGGGTTACATGCACTCTTTCAACATCGGCACCGTAATCTCTACATCTGTACACGAGGCCTATCCCGGCCATTACGTGCAGTATCTTTACTCGCTCAAGGCCCCGAGCCGCGTGCGCAAGATCCTCAGCGCGACGACCAATGTCGAAGGCTGGGCTCACTACACTGAGCAGATGATGCTCGACAACGGCTACGGACAGCCCGGCACCGGAGCCAAAGACCAGCGCGAAGCCAAATTCCTTCGCCTCGGCCAACTCCAGGACGCCCTGCTGCGCAACGCGCGCTTCATCGTCGGCATCCAAATGCATACAGGGAACATGACTTACGAGCAGGCCGTCGAATTCTTCCAGAAGGAAGGCTACCAGCCAAAGGAGACCGCGGAAGTTGAGGCCAAGCGCGGTGCGGGCGACCCCACTTATCTCTACTACACCCTGGGAAAACTTGAGATCATGAAGCTGCGCTCAGACCTGATGAAAAAGCAGGGCGCAGCGTTTTCACTGGAGAAGTTTCATGACGAATTTCTCAGCCAGGGCTTCCCGCCCATCAAGATTGTGCGCGAAGCATTGCTTGGCGATGATTCGCCAGCGCTTTAAAGATCAACAGCATTTCATCCAAATTATCGTTTCACTCGCGTAGCTTTTAGTTGAGGGACAGTTGATGACAGAGCAAGTACGCAAGGTGGTTTTTCCTGCTGGCGGCCTCGGCACTCGCTTTCTCCCCGCCACCAAAGTCATACCCAAAGAGATGCTGGCTCTTGTCGACAAGCCCATCATCCAGTACGGAGTTGAAGAAGCGGTGGCCTCCGGCATCGAGCACATCATCATCATCACCGGACGCGGCAAAGGCGCCATGGAAGACCATTTCGATCACAGCTTCGAATTGGACGCCACGCTGGAGCGCCGCGGGAAAAAAGAACTGCTCGCCGTCTCGCGCGGCGTCTCTGCACTTGCGCGCGTCAGCTATGTCCGCCAGCGCGAACCGCTCGGCCTGGGACACGCCGTTCTCTGCGCCAAGGAACTTGTCGGCGACGAACCCTTCGCTGTCATCCTGCCCGACGACGTGATTGATGCCGAAGTGCCCTGTCTCAAGCAGATGATCGACGTCTTCAACGATCGCGGCGGATCTGTATTGGCCACGCAAACCATCGAAGGGCCCGCCATCTCTGCCTACGGTGTGCTTGCTGGGCGGCAGGACCCCGACGACCCGCGCATCTACGATTGCACCGGCATGGTCGAGAAGCCAAAATTCGAAGACGCACCGTCAAAGCAGGCCATTATCGGCCGCTACGTCCTGACCCCGCGCATCTTCGAATTACTGGAGCAGACCACTCCCGGGGCCGGAGGCGAAATCCAGCTGACGGATGGAATCAAAGCTTTGCTGAAGGAAGAGAAGGTCTTCGGCTACACGTTTGAAGGCAAGCGCTTCGACGCTGGAGACAAATTCGGCATGTTGCAGGCCACGGTCGAGTTCGCCCTCAAGCGCCCCGAGTTCGGCGAAAAGTTCCGCGAATACCTGAAGAGCCTGCC
>NZ_JBARMD010000591.1:0-3564 GCF_049802275.1 Occallatibacter sp.
GAAGTGGAGCGCGAACTGGCCTCGCTCAAGGAGCAAACGACCGCTCTGCGGGCTCGCTGGACGATGGAGCGCGACGCAATCACCCGCATCAGCGAGCTGAAGAAGAAGATTGAAGCGCTGCGCTTCGAAGCCGAGGAGCAGACTCGCAAGGGCCAGCTCGACCGGGCGGCGCAGATCCAATATGGCGAACTGCCCAAGATGGAAGCCGAGCTGAAGCAGTTGAATGCGCTGCAGGATGGTACCTCCAGCGTGGCGCGAATGCTGAAAGAAGAAGTCGACGAGGAAGATATCGCCAAGATCGTCAGCAAATGGACCGGCATTCCTGTGTCGAAGATGCTTGAGGGCGAGGTGAACAAACTCGTCCACATGGAAGAGCGGCTGCGCGAGCGCGTCATTGGGCAGGATGCTGCTCTGAGCGTGGTGGCGAATGCGATTCGGCGTTCGCGTGCTGGACTTAGCGATCCGAAACGACCGATTGGTTCATTCATTTTTCTTGGGCCTACGGGCGTGGGAAAGACGGAGACAGCTCGCGCGCTGGCGGAGTTCCTTTTTGACGACGAGCAGTCGATGGTGCGCATCGACATGAGCGAGTACATGGAGAAGCATGCGGTGGCGCGGTTGATTGGCGCGCCTCCGGGATACGTGGGATACGACGAGGGCGGGCAGTTAACCGAGGCGGTGCGGCGCAGGCCGTATGCGGTCATCCTGTTCGACGAGATTGAGAAGGCGCATCCCGATGTGTTCAACGTGCTGCTGCAGATCATGGACGACGGGCGGTTGACGGACGCGAAGGGTCGCACCGTGGACTTCAAGAACACGGTGTTGATCATGACTTCAAACCTGGGGGCTGCGTTTCTTGCGACCGAAGCGCTGAAGACTGAGCACGACTTCGACATGGCGCGCGAGAGCGTGATGCGGGTGTTGCGCGAGCACTTCAGGCCGGAGTTTCTGAACCGCGTGGATGATATGGTGATCTTCCGTCCGCTGGGGCATGCACAGCTCGAAGCGATTCTCGAATTGCGGTTGGCCGAGGTTGGGAAGCTGCTGGAAGACCGGCAGATATCGCTGGAGCTGACGCCATCGGCACGGGAACTGATCCTGGCTTCGGGTTCGGATGTCGCATACGGTGCGCGGCCTTTGAAGCGCGCGCTGCAACGGATGGTGCAGGATCCGCTGGCGATCAAGATTCTGAACGGCGAGATTCTGCACGGTTCGCATGTGCGGATCGGCGTGGATCGCAAGTCGAACGAACTGCACTTTGAGCCGATGGGCCGTGAGGCGATGGCGTGAAGCTGTGAACAGTGGTCAGAGATCAGTGGTCAGTGGATCGGGCTCTGCGAAAGCAGAGCCCGATTTGTTTGCGGAGCCGGCGTACCGTCCCCAAAGTTGTTCGCACCGATCTGAATTGCCAGAAGCAGATTCTTACGTTTGGGGCCCCGTTCACTCAGAATGACACCGTTGGATTTCGGTCAAGGGTCGCCGTGCTCATTTGGCGAGGGCTGATTCGATTGCGGATTGAACTTCTGGCGAGTCGGGAGTGACCGCGGGCTCAAAGCGTGCTACGGGATTGCCGTTGCGGTTGAAAAGGAACTTGGTGAAATTCCACTTGATGTCGCCGCTGAACTTCGGATCGGAGGACTTGTCGGTGAGAAATTGGTATAGCGGCGTCTTATCGTCCCCCAGCACGGAGACCTTGGACATCATGGGAAAGGTCACGTTGTACTTGCGGGAGCAGAATGTCTTGATCTCCTCATTCGTTCCTGGCTCCTGCTGAGCGAAGTTGTTGGCGGGGACGCCGATGATGACGAAACCACGATCCTTGTACTTCTCGTAGAGTGCTTCAAGACCTGCGTACTGGGGTGTGAAGCCGCACTTGCTGGCCACGTTCACCAGCAAAACAACCTTGCCACTGTAACTCATAAGGCTGACTGGCTGGCCCTCGATCGATTTGATAGTGAAGTCGTAGATGCTGCCTGGACTAGTTGCGAACATTACTGCCGTCGCGAGAAACACCATGAGAGCCAGGATCGGTTTGCGCACTGAATTCCTCCTTGAATCCGGGGCTGCAATCGATCATAAGGGGCAGGGCCGTCCTGGTTGTCAAGAGAATGTCAACGACACGAAGGTTGAAGCCGGGACGGCGGCAAAAGCATCTAGTTTGCAGGTGGCGAAGTTGGAGATTCCGTTCTGGGTACGAAAATTACAGCAGCTCTGGAAGCTGGTGCGTGAGAGTCATGCGCGGCCGCTGGCCGGGACGCACGCGAAGCCGCCTGAGGTGGGCGCGGGGAATACTGCTATTACGTTTATCGGGCACTCGTCTTTTCTGATCCAGACGGCGGGGCGCGCATTGCTGATCGATCCGGTGTTTGCGACGCGGCTGATTGTTTTGCGAAGGCAGCGGCGGCCTGGATTGCGGATTGCGGATCTTCCGCGGATCGATGCAGTGCTGCTGACGCACGCGCACATGGATCACCTGAACCGGCCTTCACTGCGGGCGATTACGCGGCAGATGCGCCAGCGGGGATTGCCAGCTCCGGTGGCGATTGTGCCGAAGGGCGTTGAAGACCTGGTGGCAGATCTCGGGTTTGCGCGCGTGGAATCGTTGGAGTGGTGGCAATCGACGGAGCTCAACGCAGCGCCTGGCACGGAGACACAAAGAGAACCCGTGATCCCAATCGAGCATGGCCCGATTGCGCAACGACCGGTGAGGCAGGAAACTGTGACGATCACAGGGACGCCTGCGCGGCACTGGGGTGCGCGGATGTTCAATGACACGCACCGTGGATTTGGCGGTTACGTGATCACGTCGAAGGGCGGCCCAACGATCTACCACTCGGGGGACTCGGCATATTTCGGCGGGTTCGCGGATATTGGGCGGCGTCTGCAGCCGGAGATTGCGCTGCTGCCGATTGGCGCGTATTTTCCGGACAGCTATCGCGCGGTGCATACGAGTCCGGAAGAGGCGCTGCAGGCTTTCGTGGATTTGCGCGCGGACGCGATGATTCCGATGCACTATGGGACGTTTCGCCTGGGACGCGAGCCCATGGATGAACCGTTGCCGCGGTTGTTGCGCGCGGCAAAGCGGGCTGGCTTAAACGAGAGTGTTGTGCCGTTGGCGGAAGGGGAGAGTTGGCTGAGTTCCGATGCTGTTGAAACTGAGCGGCCGGTGTCGGTGGCGGGTGGCCAGGATTTCCGGGGCTAAGGCACACGATTCTTTCGATGCCATGTATTCAGAGGCCTGAAGGCCTCCGCTCCCTCCAAAGTCCGTGGTTTCCCACTCATGCCGCGATGAAGCTGCGTCATGAATGGGGCACCCTTCTCTGTTCAGCGGCTGAAGGCTCCCCCGGCGGCCTTTTGGACTCATATGCAACGTTTCGGTTGCGCGTTAAAGAAGAGCAACTGCAGATCCTTCGACTCCCTCTGGTCGCTCAGGATGACAAAGCTAAAAAGAGAAAAGCAGGGCGGCCCAGGATGACAGGCAAAAGAGATAGCTAAGCAGGACTATTTGAGAGCTATTGGCGGAGTTCGACTAGGGTTGCGCCCTGGCCGCCTTCGTTCTGGGGG
>NZ_JBARMD010000592.1:0-6679 GCF_049802275.1 Occallatibacter sp.
GCGCGGAGGTTCCTGGCGACACCAAATCAAGATTTCAAGATGCTCGGCACGTTCCAGCATCCCGCCGGAATTCAGCTACGCCGATTATGGCTTTCGGGTCGTTTGCGACGGAGCTCGCTGAAACATATCCCCACCCTTCCCCAACTCGTTTAGCACCAAAATTGGTAATGGACCCGGTAGGGACAGATCCGTACATGCGCGTCTACGCATACGGCTCTTATGAAGGATGGGTGGCGTAAAAGCGAGCATGGGGATAAGGGTGCAGAACACGGGGTGTTGGTATCCACCTGTCGAAGACCGGAGCGAACTTCTCCCAGCTCTTCCGTGCGCGTTGACTGCGTCGCACCAGTACGTCATGCCACAGTCGATTGACGCGTTTGCGGAAGAGACGCAGTTGATCGATGTTGCCGGGCACAGCATGCTATTGGTAATAGCCGGTAGCGGATGTGCACTCCAGGATCAAGAGCTTTCGCCACCATCCAGGCTCTGACCACATTCTTCTTCGCGGTGGCGATGTCGCCGAGGAGGAACGCTGCGATGCCCTGCTCTCCCTGCGCACGCGTCGCCAGAAGGTAGTGATGTTGTCGGATCGCAAGTGCTTGCACCTCCGCACCAAGTCTGACGCGCCATGCCGGCGACGTAGTTGACCTCGAGCATCCCCAGAATAGTCAGGATGCGCAGACGGGTCTCAGGGTCTTTGCCCTCCGGCAGGTCGAGGTCTGATCTCAAAAGGGCTATCTGGTTTGGGATCGAGATCGAGGATTCGCTGTGTGCCGGCATCTGGCTAACACGGGCGCAGAGAGCCTTCGAAGATTGATGCCTTTTAATGAACTGCAATTCAGCTTGGTGATAGAGCGGCTCAGCGTTGATCCAGCTGTTGAGCCACGACATCTCGTCGGCTCGCTCCAGCAGCGCCTCAAGACCGTGAGAGACCCACCGCCGGAAGACGTGATACCCGACAATGCTCAGCAGGGCGGCTAATAGCAAACCGGCAGCGATGCGAAGGGCGGGGGAAGACGCAATTCGCATGGCGGTCCGATCAACTTTGGTCCCATATTGCCAGAAGCCGACTGGAGGATCAACCGAAGTTCCCTCTTGCGTGGCCCAAACAGTCCGTCGAATCTTCCGATCAGCCGGAAAGGATTGCACGCGCTTGCATGCGTTAGAGTCAAACCAGCGACGGAGAATGTGGGCGGAATTGAGTTGACTTAAACCGAGTAGATGTTCATAATTCTCTGCACCCAGTGTGCATTGCGTACTAGGGCCAATCGTATTCCTGCTCTCGAAGAGGTGGCGGTCTCCCCCGTGTACCCATTCGCAGCCAGATCGCTTGCGTCATTGCATTTAGTCGGACTGCTCGCGGTCGCTTTACGAGACGTCGTCCTTTTTCAGAGGAATACACTGACCCTCAGTGTATTTGCGAATGTTCTTCAGGAACGTCTCACAAGCACGATATCGCCTTCTCCGAGGACCTCTTACTCGCCTCCCATCGACCAAAAGGCGACACGATTTGAATCTACAACCTCCCAATGTAATCCTCGGCACGCGGTCGCGTCCAAATCGATTCGCTGTTGACCTCCATCTTGATTGTCCGAAAGAGCGAATCCTTGAAACGATCTATCCCCTGGAAAGCACTATTTGGCAAGAACGCTCGTGATGTCTCACCTTCAAGACTGAGCGAGTTGATAGGCGCCTGTCATCAGAATGTAAATTCTGATCCTCAAATTGGATTCCGGCGGTGATATGTGTTTGCACGACGCATCCTGGTCCGTTGTTCCTTGCCTGAAGTTAGGCGCTCCGTATCAGCGTCTCTCGCCGACTGGCAGGTGGAATTTTGTACGGACTTCTGTCCCCCGCTGAAAAATTTCCGGGTGGACGCAGCGATCCTGGAGTGCTCGGCACGCGAGCATGACCCCGGGCTCGTTCTCGCGCGTAGGATCAGGAGCCTCAACCAGCATGCGCGTATTGTCGTTATCGCGATAAGCGGCTCCGAGGATCTGGCGATTGAAGCCCTGCGCATCCGCGCGGTTGAGTACCTGAAGCCGCCGGTCGATGAAGCCACGTTGATTTGTGCTGTCCTTGGGGCAGAAGCTGCCGGCATGCACGGCCGGCCTGTTGGCAGTGGAATCCAATCCGCCACGGCATCGGATGCGATCGTCGGCGAGAGTTCCGCAATTCTAAGCGTCAAACGTTTTCTCTCCAAAGTCGCCGCTTCCGATACGAACGTTCTGATTACTGGAGAAACTGGCACCGGCAAGGAGATCATTGCAGAGCAGATTCATGCACTGGGATCGCGCTCCCGCAAGCCGTTTGTCAGTGTCAATTGCTCGGCAATACCCGAAACTCTAATTGAAAGTGAGTTGTTCGGATACGAGAGAGGCGCATTTACGGGAGCTGTCGGCACACGCGACGGAAAACTTGCACAGGCGGACAAGGGAACCTTGTTCTTCGATGAAATCGGGGATATGAGTCCTCTGGCGCAGGCCAAAATCCTGCGCGCCATCGAATCCAGGGAATTTACCCGCCTCGGAGGAAACCGTCCGATCCGTGTGGATGTGCGCCTCATTGCCGCAACCAATCGCGACCTGGAATCGCTCCTGCGAGAAGATCGCTTTCGCACTGACCTCTTTTTTCGCTTGAATGTTGCGCGGATCGAGCTGCCCTCCCTGCGGGAACGGAGTTCGGATATTCCGCTCCTGATCCAGCATTTCGTGCGGCACTACAACCGCGTATTCGGGGCCGCGGTGGAGCGCATTTCGGGTGAAGCGCTGGAACAGATGCTTGCCTATCCCTTTCCAGGAAACATTCGAGAGCTGAAGAATGTTGTTGAGGTTATCTTCCTTCATCTTGCGCCAGGGCAGAAGGTGGTGCAGCGCCTGCCCGATCAGGTGCTCACAACCTGGCGGAAGATCACGAGGCTCCCGCAGGACGAACGTGACAGGCTGGTCAAGACGCTGCTTCAAACTGAGTGGAATGTAAGTGCGGCAGCGCGCAAGCTGGAATGGTCAAGAATGACTCTGTATCGAAAGCTTGCCAAATATAACATCCAGCCAGAACGCGAACCGCTCACCGCAAGCAAGCTGCGGGCAAGCTAAGAGGCCGCCGACAACTTCCGAATCTAAACTCCCTCTAATAACCGCCGTAGGCTCCGTTCGCTTTTTTGTGCAGGTCGTTATAGGTTTCCCGGTTCGGCTTATAGGCGACTGCCCTGTCGGGACTTTCACCGTGAGCCTCGTACAGGTCTCGCAAATCATTTACCGTCAGATCCCATCGCGCATAGAGTTCTTTCAGCCGGCTGAGCTTGTCGTTGATGACATAGATGTCCGACTTGGAGAAGTGGTACCACTCCTCGTTATCTTTTGCAAACTCTGAGCGAATGGCCGCGAACATCTCGCCTTCGACCTTGCGATTTCCTTGGCAGTCATCCACCTTGCGCGCAATTTCATCTTCGGTCTTCGCTTTCGCGTCCGCTTTCTTTTCCGCTTCAGCGTCCATCTGCGCCTGCTCAGGTGTCTGCGGGCCTATCTGTGCCTGCTTTGGTGGTGCTGGTACAGCTTTGCGCATCGCCGTTCTGATCTCGCCCAATTTTCGGTTGATAGCTTCCTGCATCGATGCGTATGCCTCTGGATTGTGTTGAAAGTCGCCGCTGTGATCGCGGATCGATTTCAACATCTGCGTCAGCTTCCCAGAAGCCGCGGTGAGTTCCGTTGTAGCCTCGGCGTTCTTGCCGGCGGCAATAAGCTCATTGGCATGCGCAACCGGATTGCCGCGTACGAGTTCACGATAAGTGGGCTCAAGCTCGGCGAGAGAATCCGGAAACTGGTATGACTCGCCGGATAACCCAACCGCCTGATTGATGTACTTGTTGCGATCCGTGCCTCGGCTCTCAAACCCGGCCATGAGAGCCTGGATCTTGGCGCGGTCGCCGCCGCTCGAAGCAATCTTGGCCCCAAGTTGATTCCACTCGATAAGATCCGCTGGCCGGTTGCAGTGCTGAGACCAGGCGCGGGCGTCCTTCGACAAGTCGTACAAATGGCCGAAAGCATCATCATCCAGAAACTTTCCATCGGCGTCATTTTTCTCCTGAAGGATGGGCGTCTGCCCCTTCGGCAGGCCCGCGAGCGTTCCCAGCGTATCCTTCTTGAGCGACGAGTAGAACTTGCTGGCGGACTTCGTCAAGTCGGTTTCGGAACGTGCGGTTCGCGTCTCCCCCGCCCCAACGTTATCGCTGCCTACCTCGCCGGTGAACGTGTCGGTTTGCGAGTACTTCGCCGCGGTTTTGTCCCCAGCCACAAAGGCCGCGCTCCCGGTCCCTGAACCTTCGACGCGGTGCGTGACCGAGCCGTCTTCGTTTTTGATGTCCTCGTTCTTTAGCGATCCGCCCTCTCCATACGCAAACCCACCGCCCAGAACTGTCGCTTTCACGCCGGTTTCGTGGCTTGTCCCCTTGCCCGTAATCTCCTCGACAGGCTTGTTCGCACCAATCACGCGGTTAAGATCTTCGACGGTATCCACAGCCATCACACTGTCGTAACGCGATTTAAAGTCGGCAGCCTTGGGATCAAGCACAAATGTGGCTCCCTTGCTTTGGCTCACCGCTGCCGTGTGGTTTACGCCAAAGCTGGTATTGGCGATGTTCAGGCTGCCTCCAAGATGTTTTCCGGTTTCACCAAGGATGCTCACCGAGACATACACCTTGCCGTGCTTTGTAACCCGCGAGATCTGAAGCTGCTTACTTTTGCTGACGCTGACTTCAACGCCCACGGGGCCTTTCGACGCATGCGCGCCAACGGAGCCTTGCGTGGCCTGGGTGAACGTCGCACCCTCTCCTTCTGTGGCATGCGCGGCAGCATCGGCCGATTTGGTCAGGCCTTTGAGCCGGGCCAGATACGCCTTCGCATCGGGGATGCGGCCTCGCGAGATCATCCGCGCAAGATTCATCTCTGGAGCGTTCCCGATTCCGCTCTGCAGCGAACCCAGATAAACCTTGGCATCCTCCGCCGACATCTCTGCGCTGGTTGTCGCCCAGGTGAGTTGTGCAGAAATCGAAGCATTAACACCGGCTGCGCCCCCTCCCTGCCCATCCTTCCCCGCGCTCACGCCGCCTTCGGCAGTAAGATCGACCGTCACAGTGACGTGAAAGCGCGGCGGTGAACTGAGCGGAACCTCTTCCACCTTTGCCCACATCTTGCCACCCACATTGACTGTCTGCCCGGTTTGAACTCCATTCGCGGAACGCCGCGTTGCAGCCACTCCGGCATTGGCCTGCACTCCTCGTTGATTTGGACCCAGCAGCAAGCCGCCGCCCCGCGACGCATTGACGGATCGCCTCGCCGCATGCTGATCCGGCGCACCTTCGTGCGATGGCGGTGGAGGAACATGCGTCGAAGGCGCGGGCGATTTCGGAACGGAAGCAGTAGCTTGCGTCGCAGTTCCCGCCGATGCTGGCGTGGATGACCCCGCATGCGCCGTCGACGCAGGAGCCTGCACCCTTTGGGAATCCGCTGGATGTGGAGGAGCTTGGGCGGTGACATGCGAAACTGACGGCGACGCCGTTGCAGGATGTTGAGGAGGAGGCGCCGGCGCCTGCTGTTGTGTCTGCGATTTGGCCGGCGCACTGGATCCAGAAAATCGCTTGCCGGCGCCGGGAAGCGCTCCAAGCTCCTCCTTCGACATACCCGCCATCGGCGATGCTAAAGGTAGTTTGGCCTTGGTCGGCGGCACCGTTCCCTTGCCGTATCCCCAGTCGTCAAATCGTCCTTCTTTGGCGTGTCGCCGCAGTTCGCGTTCCTGCCGGCCGCTGACCCGCTCCTGCTGCTTCTGCAGTATTTTTTGCGCCTCCTCGGGAGACGTCTGCTTTTTCGGCGTCCCCACAACTGCCCTGTCTGGATGCAACGCGGAATGCGCCCGATGGATACCTTCAGGCAATGGCACGGCAAAGGATCCCTGGCCGACATGATGATGCGTCAGCACCTGATCTCTGAATGGCGCGTGTTCCGGAAATGTCTTTATCCAATGATCGTCAACGACAGGAGAATGGCCTTCTGCCACTCGCTTCTTCTGCTCCGCGCTCAGATGCTTGTCGAAGGTGTGATCGTATTCCCTCCAGAACTTGCCCGCGTCTCGCTCATATCCCAGCTCGCTGGACTTATTGCGAAGATGCCCCTTGCTGTCGCGCTGCCTTCGTGCGCCGGTAAAGGGCATATCGACGCCGTACTTCGGAATGCTCAGCGGAGATGTTTCGCTTTCTTCTCCCGATCCCTTTCGTTCGGTGCCGTGAATCTGCTCGCGCTTCTGCGTTGAAGGATGCAGATTTTGATCTCGCTCCCTGCCGAATGAGCCCGGATCTTTCCGTATTTCATTCCCGATGTCCTTGAATGAGGTCTCCGGATCGGCGGCGGGGATCCGCTTTTGACGAGGCGTCGAACTACTCTTGCCCTTGCGACCCGCCGAGGAGGGCTCCTTGTTCGGTCCGGGATCCGCACCCGGTGACGCGGTTGCTCCCGGCGTCGACTTCGCTCGCGACCTCTTCGGTTTTCCCGCGCTAGCCTGCCCGCCGGCATCCGCCTGTACGGCTCCCTCTGACGTCACACTTGAGGGCGATGGCGTTGTCGATGGGGCTCCCTTTTTGGAGCTCGATCGCGTTCTCTTCCGCGTGGGCGATTGCGCGTCCTTCGCC
>NZ_JBARMD010000593.1:0-2701 GCF_049802275.1 Occallatibacter sp.
GCGCGGAGGTTCCTGGCGACACCAAATCAAGATTTCAAGATGCTCGGCACGTTCCAGCATCCCGCCGGAATTCAGCTACGCCGATTATGGCTTTCGGGTCGTTTGCGACGGAGCTCGCTGAAACATAGCCCCACCTTCCCCAACTCGTTTTGCACCAAAATTGGTAATGTCAGTGTTGGCGGTAATCCGCTCGGGATCGTCGGTTTTTTACCAAAGCGTCCTGTTCCAGGATCAGACGGTGCATCAACGTCGATATCGGGTCTGGTATCTTGGCGATGTTTGGAGGTGGGCGGTTGGAAGACCAACTTCTGGCAATGCTTCGCGACCAACTCACCGACATCATGTTTGGAGCAGTTTTCCTGTTCTTGGGATTGGCAGCTTGCTCCATTGCTGCCATCCGTCGGCGGAGCGGCGTACGTCTCATCACCTGGCTAGGAATATGGAGCGCGATGTATGGAATCGGGCTTCTGTTTCGGTCGCCGGCTATCGTTGCGGCTCTGCCGCTCGTGCTTCAGACGACCGTCCCTTACGTGAACACTCTGATAGCGTACCTGCTTTCTGTCGTTGCTATGTTGGCCTTCTTGGAACTAAGCCGGGGTGGAATTCGGCCTCTCATCAAGATCCTGATTCTTGCCGAGGTGATAGTCGCTGTTGTCGGATTTTGCTGGTTCGCAGTCGGCGGATCAGCCGAAAAGTTTATCCCCCACCATAGGATTCTCTCGGATTGTGGCCTTCTTGTCCTCATAGCGGTCGTTACCGTCAAGAAACTGTCCGACAAGTTCCTGGTTCTATTCAACCGCCGCGTTCTAGCGGCAGGCACACTCGTTTTTGCCACCGAGGCTCTGTGGTCTAACGTGTTGCGACCGCTGCATTACCAGCAATCGGGCCTCTCAAGCCATCTGGCTTTTGCCGTGTTCCTGCTTTCGTTCGGGTACGTCGCCGTGCAGATCATCCTTGCCAGTGAGCGGCGCTTGCTGGCGATCGAAGATGAGCTCAAGGTCGCCCGGGAGTTGCAGTTCTCCATCCTTCCGCAATCCGTTCCAGAGGTCCGCAGCCTCCGGATCGCGGTTGCCTATCGGCCCATGACCGCCGTCGCTGGTGACTTCTATGAATTCATTCCCGTCAATGGGGAGCGGGTGGGCTTCCTCGTGGCAGACGTCAGCGGACATGGTGTGCCGGCCGCGCTCATTGCTTCGATGATCAAAGTGGCGATGCAAACCGTGGTGACCTGTGCGCATGAGCCGCGCGAAGTATTGCGTGGCTTGAATCGAATCCTCTACGGGCAACTACGCAATCAATTGGTCTCTGCGGCCTATTTGTGGCTTGATACCGGAAACTGCAAGGCACTGTATTCAGCGGCAGGCCACCCGCCACTTCTGCGGTGGCGACAAGGCAAGCTGGGACGCATCGAAAGCAATGGTCTGCTGTTCGGAGTCATCCCGGAGGCCGATTACCCTGTTTGTGACTTTTCGATCCAACCTGGTGACCGCTTCCTGCTGTACACAGATGGCGTGATTGAGCCTGAAAATGCGAGCGGCGATTCCTTTGGCGACCGGAAGCTTGAGCAAGTGGTTCGTGACAACCAGGCCCGTCCGCCTTCAGAGTTATCGGAGCAGCTGCTCTCCGAGATACGCGTTTGGCAAGCGGTCTCGGTGGCCCAGCAGGACGACATCACACTCATCGTCATCGACGTGGTCTAGTCATGGCGAATGCGGGACACGACGCCAAAGGACCGATCTAGGAGTAACGCGGAATCTGGCTCACGCCCCCTGCGATCGAGCCAACGACTGAAGCCGGTAGAGTGAGGAACCAGATAGACTCTTGCGCCCAGTTTACGCATACGCCGTGTAATGCGATTCACAGCACAATCCGGGTCGCAGGCCATACATGTCATATCAACCCCGTCGATGTGGGCTTTGCAGGTTGCAGCCTTTTCCCCGCGCATACACCCGGGCACCAGTACGACCTTGCGCGTCGTACGCTCAAACGCATTCTGCAGACCACGATTCATCACGTCGGCAGCCACCATGTTCAGGTGATACTCAATCGGCGGCCGACTACAGAAGATCTGATCTTCGCGGCAGCCACGGCGAGCATATTCACCGGAGAGGAATCGCTTCACGCCTTCGGTGAAGGTACCGAGTCTGGATGCGGCCTCAGCGGCGAAATCATCAAAACTCTCAACCGCAGCGCTCATGCAATGAGGGGCAATTTCAGGCGAATGCGTAGCCAGATATTCGCGCCAGTTCCTAAGACGAAGAGCTTCTTGCTCATATTCACCCGTCGCGCTGAGCCAACGGATCAGTTGGGAGAGGCTTGCCAATGAAGCCCCGGGGCCTGGTTGTTCAACACCACTTCGCGCTAATGGTTCACGCTCTCGAGCGCTCTGGATTGATGGAAGAAAGAAATGGCGGGACAACCCTGCCCGCAACCAGTCTGCAGGAATCTTGAAGATCGGTATATGCCGACGCAACACCATGAGAAACTGAGCCAGGGTAACGACCAACCTTGATGTCGCTTGCGCTGCCGTTCCGTATCTTCTGAGAACCATCCCTAGTGTGCTGAGTCATTAATACATTAAACACAGTATGACGACCGGCGTCTAACATGACAGGAGCAAGGTCATGAGACGTGGACGCCGATTGCCGGAATTGGACCTGAGCGAGCAGCAACGCACGACGTTACAGGGCTGGACGCGGAG
>NZ_JBARMD010000594.1:0-5941 GCF_049802275.1 Occallatibacter sp.
GTGGGGTAAGCGGCGCGAAGGATCTGCTTTTCTTCCGTCCCGGATCGCAGACAGAACGACTTGTGCGACATCACGACACCCTGATCACAACTTTCCCCACCTGCTCGTTCGACTCAAGATACCGATAAGCTTCCACCGTGTCCTTGTATGCGAACGTCTTCGCGATCTTCGGTACGAAACGCCCATCCGCCAGCCGATCGAAGACATACTTCTTCGCCACCGCCAGCCTTTCCGGCTTTGTTGTAATCTCGCGAAGCGTATATGCCCGAACACTCAATCCAGTCCGAAACGATTGCATCAGCGGGAATGGCGTTGGCTGCATCGAAAGTCCTCCATAGATAAAAAGAATGCTGTCCTGCGCCGCGCCGGTTGCGAGCGTCTCCACATAAGGTCCAGCCACGGGATCAAAGATCAGCCGCGTCCCCTTGCCACCCGTGATCTCCTGCATGCGAGCCGTATAATCTTCCTCGCCGCTGACGATCACCTGATGTGCACCCAACGCGATCAGTTCGTCCTTCTTCGCGGAAGTCCGTGTAACCGCAATGGCCGTTGCACCTGCGTCGCGCACAATCTGGATCGCTGCAAGCCCCACGCTCGAAGAAGCCGCCGGAATCGAAACAAAATCACCGGCACTCACCTTGCCGTAGAACACCAGCGCACCGTAGGCCGTCAGATACTGCATCCATGCAGCCGCTGCTTGCTCCGGAGTCAGGTTCGCCGGATACTCTGTCAAAGCGAAAGCCGGCACCACCGCCTGTTCTCCGAGGGTGCCGTATTGATTCATGCCAAACGCCGGAATCGTCGCAACCTTCTTGCCGATCCAGCCAGAATCCACGCCCTCACCAACAGCTGCAACAACGCCCGCAACCTCGTATCCAATGCGCGACGGCAACTTCGCCTTTTCGAGGTACTGTCCCCGATAGAAAAGCGCCTCCGCGCGATTCAAACCCGCCGCCTGCACTCGCAAGCGTACCTCGCCATTCGCAGGCTCTTGAGGTGCGACCTCCTCAAACCTGAGGACTTCCGGACCGCCAAGCTGATGAAAGCGAATGATCGTCGGCATCTTGCCTCCACGCGCATTGGATGTGCGGGAAGAAACCAAGATGCGAACGATTATTCGTATTGGTGCGATTTTTCTGGAATTCGCCTATCGCCCAACCACTACCAGCATGAATGTGCCCGGCTTGGATTTCGGCCTGCCACCCGCGGTCGCGTCCTCAAACTCCGAGGTCGGAAGATAGATCTGATGATTGTTCCCATCGATGCCCATGGTCCGTGCACCATCCGGCGTCTTCACCGTTTGCTCAACCGCAAACTTGTCGCTTGCTGCGCCGATGACCGTGAGCGATCCATCGCGGCAGCTGGCAAAGGCCTGCCCGTTGTAAAAGCCAGTTGCGTCCACGCCTGCTCCAATCGGAAGCGCGGCCTCGATCTTTCCGTTTTCGGCGTTCATCACTACAAGCTTTTGAGGATTGCGGCAGCCGATAAACAGGCGATGAGAATTTCGATCCATCGACATACCAACCGGATGACCGCCCGGCGCAACGGGCCACTTTGCGGTGACCTTGCGCGTA
This sequence comes from Occallatibacter sp., assembly GCF_049802275.1. Taxonomy (NCBI): domain Bacteria; kingdom Pseudomonadati; phylum Acidobacteriota; class Terriglobia; order Terriglobales; family Acidobacteriaceae; genus Occallatibacter; species Occallatibacter sp. Next base: position 1,575 of record NZ_JBARMD010000594.1, read on the forward strand.
TTCAAATCGACGACGGCAACGAGGTCCTTGTCTTCCAGGTTGACGTACACTTTGCCCTCGCCGTCCGCGGCTAGAAACTCCGGTGCGCCGCCTAACTCAATCGGCGCGTCGATCTTGCCGCTCTGCGGATCGATATCAGGATGAAAGGTCATCAGCGCGTTGCCATCGCCCGAGACAGCCAGCACCAGGTTGGTTTTCGGGTCATAGATGATTCCATCCGCATCCGGCATGGCTGCGAGTTTGCCGAGCGCCGCATAGGTCTTTAGATCGAACACCAGGATTGCGCCCTTGCCGCCGCCATCGGTGATGAATCCGCGATTGAGCTTCGGAACAAGCGCCACTCCATGAGAGCGAATCTGCCCCGGAATATCCCCCAGGACCTTTCCGCTTTCATCATCGATCACCTGCGTATGCGTTGACCGCGTCACAAACAGCCGGTGCGACTGAGAATCAATCGTCACGTAATCCCAGCCCCCCTCGCCGCCAATATGAAACGTCTGCTTTACGTTCCAGTTCGATTGAGCCGTCGCCATGGCGGGAATTCCGAGCAGCACCAATAGTGCGGAAACAACAAGTCGATTCAGTCCCATCTCGATTACCTCTTGCAGAAAGATTGTGACGAGAGCCTCGTCAGTAGTCGTCAGCAAGCATAGTTCTGAAAACTTAAGATTGAATCAAGGAAACCGGCTTTTTGCTCAATCGTCGCGACTATCCTCGACTTGTTCAATCAAAATTGACATCAAAAACAGAAATCCCTCGAGAGAATCTCTCCCGAGGGACGCTGGTTACTTTCCCATTTTGAGCGTGTCTTACAGTTTCTCCGCCACGCTCTTGGCCTGGGTGAACAGCAGCAGATAATCCGGGCCACCCGCCTTCGAATCGGTGCCGCTCATATTGAATCCGCCAAACGGATGCGCACCCACCATCGCCCCCGTGCACTTGCGATTCAGATACAAGTTGCCCACGTGATACTCGCGTCGCGCCGTCTCCAATGCTTCGCGCGACCCTGAATAAATCGCCCCCGTCAGTCCGTACTCGGTATTGTTCGCGACCTTCAGCCCCTCATCGAAATCCGCAACCTTGATCACCGCCAGCACCGGTCCAAAAATCTCTTCCTGCGCAATGACCGCATCCGGAGCGACATCCGCAATCACGGTCGGCTCAAGGAAGAATCCCCCGTCGGCATTTTCAACCGCCTTGCCGCCCGCTACCAGCCGCCCCTCTTTCTTGCCGGTCTCGATGTATCCAAGAATCGAATCCATCGCCGCTTTGTTCACCACTGGCCCCATATTTGGATTGGTTACCGGATCACCCACGGTCAGCTTCGCTACCTTCTCGCGCACCCGCTCCAGAAAAATGTCATACACCGGAGCTTCAACAATCGCGCGCGAACAAGCCGAGCACTTCTGCCCACTGAATCCGAATGCAGCTGCTACGGTGCCATCGACTGCCGCATCCAGATCCGCATCCGCGCAAACCAGAATCGAATCCTTCCCGCCCATCTCCAGAACCGTGCGCTTGATCCAAATCTGTCCCTTCTGATGCTTCGCCGCGCGCTCGTGAATCTCAAGGCCCACATCGCGCGATCCGGTAAACGCGATGAACCGCGTCCTGCGATGCTCCACAATCGCATTGCCGAAACTCGCGCCGGATCCCGGACAGAAATTCACCACGCCGCCCGGCATCCCCGCTTCTTCCAGCACTTCGACAAACTTCGCGGCAATGGTCGGGGAATCGCTCGAAGGTTTCAGGATCACCGTGTTCCCGGTGACGATTGAAGCCACAGTCATGCCCGCCATAATCGCGAACGGAAAATTCCATGGCGGAATCACCGCGCCCACGCCCAGCGGAATGTACATCAGCTGATCGAACTCGCCCGGCAACTGAATGGGTGTCTCCGCTTTTGCCAGCCGCAGCGCCTCGCGGCTGTAGAACTCGAGAAAGTCGATGGTCTCGCCCACGTCCGCATCGGCCTCAGCCCAGTTCTTGCCCACTTCATAGGTGAGCCACGCGCAGAACTCGAAGTGCCGCTCGCGGATAATCTTTGCCGCGTTCAGGAGTAGCGAGACGCGCGTCTCCACCGATGTCCGGCTCCAGGTCTCAAACGCATCGAGCGCTGCCTGCATGGCTTTTTCGGCGTGCTCGGCTCCGGCCTTCTGGTGGACGCCGACTACCTGGGCGGGCCTTGCAGGATTGAACGACTTGATCTTGCCTTCGGTCCTCAGGCGGTGCCCGCCAATGATGAGGTCGTATTCGTGCCCCAGATGGCCTGCCACCAGGTCCAGCGCCGCCTGCATGGATCGGGCATTCTCGGGGTTCTTGAAGTCGGTAAACGGCTCATTGCGGTACTCGCCCTGGGGCGAGCGAGGCTGAATTTCGGTAGGAAGAGTCACAGTTGCCATAGCGAATCTAGTTTAGCCCTTGCAGCAGATTTTCGCCCCATGCGTGGATCGGGTAAACATGCGCCAGGTCCTACGCCGCCGAATAGGTCTCAACTTCGCGCTCAATGGTTTTTTCGAGCTCCAGCCTGGCCATAGAAAGATCGTGCTGTTGCTGAAGGTTCATCCAGAACTCAGGGCTGTTTCCAAAAAAACGGGCCAGGCGAAGCGCCGTATCAGTTGAAATTGCACGCCGGCCGTGAACTATGTCGCCGATGCGCGTTGCGGGCACCCGGATCTTCATCGCCAAAGCGTTCTGGCTGATCCCGAGCGGGATCAAAAACTCTTCTCGCAGCATCTCGCCTGGATGGGTAGTCACCCGCCGAACGTCCCAGCCCGAAGCTGGTCTCTTGATGGTCATAATGCTCGCTCCTCAGCGGAATACTCTGCAAACTGCTAGTGATAATCGGTGATCTCCACCTCATGCGCTCCATCATCCTTCCAGATGAAGCAAATACGGTACTTATCGTTAATTCTGATGCTGTGCTGGCCCTTCCGGCCACCAACCAGCGCCTCCAGATGACTCCCCGGTGGCACGCGAAGATCGTTCAAATTGATGGATGCCTGAATTTGATCAAGCTTCCGCAGCGCAACCTTTCTAATTGTTTCCCAGCGCCGATTTGCTCGCGCTTCAAAGAGGTGCTCTGTGTCCGCGTCTCTGAAGCTTTGAATCATGAGCAATTATATAACGTGCGACATTATACGTAAAACGTTATGCCCCCAGGGCCCATGGCGGCCCTGGCCTTTGACGTCCCGATTTCGACGATTCCGTTGCATCCGCGAAACTAACTCGCAGAGGCGGGGTTCCAGATTAGGTACTCCCGGGTGGGTCGAGTTTGCGCGAAAACACAACAGGAGTACACGAGCATTGGGCGATGACAAATGCTGACATGTCAGACCAGCGCGTCGCTCGAATCCAGTGAGGGACGATGAAACCCCAATTCGATCTGTACATTCGGCGCACGCCTTCCCCTGTATCGCTCTCAGTCTTACCTCAAAAGGAATCCAAGATCCCCGCTGCGCCGGCATTTCCCCGATTCTCCGGCAGAGGAACAGGAATTGCGACCTTTGCATGCGGTGTTGCCCTCGCCGGCGCGCTTGCACTTGCGCAGGATCCAACTCCAATCCCCAACTGGTCGACAGACAACCCCGGTACAACCGCAGGTCAATACGCGCCAAATCCGCAGGACGGGCAATACCCACAGCAACCTCAGTACCAGCAACAGCCTCAATATGAGCAACAGCAACCGCCCGCGTACGGCCAGCAAGGATACGGGCAACAGGGCTATCCCCAACAACAGCAGTCCTATAACGATCCAACCCGGGGCCTCGCCGCTCCCTATCAACCCGCCCAGGCCCTCACCCCAGACCACCTCGAGCAGATGGTCGCGCCAATCGCCCTTTACCCTGACAATCTCGTCTCCATGGTTCTTGCGGGATCGACCTATCCGGCTCAAATTGCCGCCGCCGACCAGTGGCTCCGCATGCAGGGTGGTGCGCCGCCTCAGCAGATCGCGGCCGGAGCCAATGCGCAGACCGGCTGGGACCCCAGCGTAAAAGCTCTCACCGGCTTCCCCCAGGTCCTGGACCAGATGGCGCAGAATCTGCAGTGGACCACTGACCTGGGCAACGCCTATTACAACCAGCCGCAGGACGTAATGCAGACCATCCAGGTCATGCGCGATCGCGCCCAGCAGGCGGGCAACCTTCAGAGCACGTCCCAGCAGGAGGTTATTCAGGATCAAGGCAACATCGAGATCGCGCCGCCCACCCCGCAGGTTGTCTACGTCCCTCAATACAATCCCTGGGCAGTCTACGGACAGCCGGTAGCTCCCTATCCCGGATTCCATTTCTTCGGAGCCATTGGAGCCGCGATCGACGGAGCCCTCTTTTTCGGTCCTGCAATCGCATTGGACGCAATCTCCTACC
>NZ_JBARMD010000595.1:0-6302 GCF_049802275.1 Occallatibacter sp.
AAGGTCGTGTTTTCGTCGGCGACGAAGGTGTGAGTCGTGTTATCCGGGCCGCCCTGCAATGTGACTTTGAGTTCATTGATGGCGGTGACTTTGCCCATGATCCACGTCTTGCCGTAGTTGGCCTGCATTTCGCGCATCTGCTTGGCGCGCTCGGGATCGATCTGGAAGATGACGACTGCTCCCACGGATTTGGCGCTGGCGTCCATTTCGCCGGAAGCACCGATGGCGTCGCCGACTTTAATGTCGCTGGCCTTGATGGGCGTTGGCGGATTGACTGGCGGCTGCATGTCATCGCCCTGGCCGCGACGCTGGCCGCCTCCGCCTTTCATGATGCGGGTATTGACGCTGTAGTGAACGGTGTAGAGTTCGCCCGTGTCTGTCTTGATAGTGAAATGGTCGGGAGCGATTTCTGTCACGGTTCCCATGACACCGCGTCCCATCATCCCTCCGCCAAACCCCCCGCGGCCGCCGCGCTGTCCGGGTCCCCTGGTCTGTGCGGATTGGCTGGGATCCTGGGAGGGGTTGGGATCTTGTGCGAATGCGCCAAAACTGACGGCGCCAAGCACCACTAGAAGCGGCAACGCAATGCGACAGGCTTTCATAAGACTCCAGAAGGGAGGTGCAGTCACTGTAAGCATAGACGCGAACTGGCATCGACTGGACGACAAGGACGGAATGATGGCGACTGGGCGCCTTGTTCCATACGGTCGGGGCTATTGCCTCTTCTGGGTCTGGGAGGAGAGCAGCTCTTCAAATTCCGGTACCCCATGCAGGGCTGCAAACTCGTTGTCTTCACTGATTTTTTTCGGGCTTGCGAAGCCCTCATTCAGTGACATGCGCAGGTACTGAATGGCGCGTTCGGGCATGCCCGCCCGGAGACATCCTTTCGCAAGGTAATAATTCATGGCGCCGCGATCGCTCACCGATGCCGGATTCTGGACGCGAGGCCTGGAGTTGTCGTTGAAGATCTCCGGATCGATTTTGAGCGCGGCTTTGTACTCTTCCCAACCCTTCTGGTACTTGTGCTGCGCCAGCAGGTTTGTTCCCAGGTTCTTACGGATCAAAGCCGAAGTCGGGTCGATTTTGAGCGCCTTTCGATACATTTTTTCTGCATTGTGATACTGCTTCAGCGCATCGTATACGGTGCCGAGGTTATTAAGGACATTTGAATTCCTGGGGCTCAGCTTGTCAGAAGTGCGGTAACAGTGCATCGCTTCTGTCAGGTTGAACATCAACTGGTAAGCGATGCCCATCTTGTTCCAGGCGGGGGCATCGTTCTGCGGCGCTTTCTTGTAGGCTTCGATGGCCGCCTGATACCGTTGATGAGCCATGAGCATATCGCCCAGCTGTTCGGCGCTGGGTGGAGCCTTAATCGAAGTGATTGTGGTGGTTGTCACCTGCGATGCCGGAGCCGGCGTTGCATTGTCTGGATGGACGGTTGGAGACTGACTTGAACCGGGGGTACTCACAATGGCTGTCATCAACGCCAAAGCCGGCAGCGAGCATCTATCGAACCAGCGCATATTCCCTCCTCAAGAAGGAATCGGGGCGGCAAACCTGCATCGTCGTCTCATTGAAATTAGAGCACCAATTTGTACAGCATCGTCAAGTTAGTTCGCGGCTCGGATGTAAGACGGATTAAAAAACACATGAGCCGGAATGGTGGTTTGTGTTCAAAACTGCAGGAAGAGAGGGCCTCGAATGACGAGCACCATTGTTTCTCCGCATCTGCAATTGGAACTCGCGCAACGTTTTCGCGATGTTCGACTTCGCACACTTGGGTTGTGTAACCCGCTGACGCCTGAGGACATGATGGTGCAGTCCTGTGCTGAGGCTTCGCCGGCCAAGTGGCACCTGGCACATACGGCATGGTTCTTTGAGTCCTTCATTCTGCGCGAGTTCCTGCCTGGCTACAAGCTCTTCAATGCAGATTTTCCGTGGCTATTCAACAGCTATTACCGTAATTTTGCGGAGTTCCCGGAGAAGCGGCTTCGCTCTTCGTTTTCGCGCCCCGGACTGGACGAAGTGCTTGCCTACCGAAGCTACGTCGATGAAGGGATCGGGAAGCTTCTTGAGGCTGGTGCCGAGCCGGAGGTTCTTAAGCGAATCGAACTGGGGGCTAATCACGAAGAGCAGCATCAGGAGCTGCTCCTGACCGACATTTTGCACGCCTTCTACACCAACCCGTTAAGGCCGGTTTATCGGAACGATGAGCGGAAATCGGATAGCTCGAGTGCTCGGCGTCATGGCGAGAATCCGCTAAACTTCGTGCAGTTTGCGGGTGGGATGGTCGAGGTGGGATTCACGGGAACCGGATTTTGCTACGACAACGAGCTGCCGCGGCATCGGGTCTGGCTCGAGCCTTACCGGTTGGCGAATCGCCTCGTAACCAATTTGGAGTTTGCAGAGTTTATCGCCGACGGAGGATACCGCAAGTCGGCACTGTGGCTCTCGGCCGGGTGGGACGCCGTGGAGCAGAACGGCTGGAAGGCGCCCCTCTACTGGAATGAAAACGGCGAAGGCTGGAGGCTGTTTACCTTGCGAGGGGAACTCTCGCTGGAAGAGATTGGGACTGCACCAGTTAGCCAGGTCAGCTACTTTGAAGCGGATGCCTATGCGCGCTGGGCCGGCAAGCGCCTGCCCACGGAATTTGAATGGGAAGCGGCGGCCGAGGCACAGCCGCTGCAAGGTAATCTGCTGAATACAAAGAACCTGGCTCCGGTTGCAGCCGAGGATGAGGGCAAGCAGCTTTTGCAGTTGTGGGGCGATTGCTGGGAGTGGACGGCGAGCGCGTATCTCGGCTATCCCGGATTTGAGCCGCTGGCAGGCTCGCTGGGCGAATACAACGGAAAGTTCATGAGCGGGCAGATGGTGCTGCGTGGTGGCTCTTGTGCGACTCCCAAAGCGCAAATTCGCTCGAGCTATCGCAATTTTTTTCAACCAGAAACGCGCTGGCAATTTTCCGGAATCCGATTGGCAGACAAGTAACTCCCATAGGTCGAGGAGCATCTTAGTAACGGCATGACTACGATCCCTGTTTCCCCTGCTAGTTTTCACATTTCAGACAAGATCTCTTCATCGGTGTACGAGGGATTGTTGTCGAGTCCCAAATGGCTGCCATCCTGGCTCTTCTATGACACAGCCGGGTCGCGCCTGTTTGACGAGATCACCAGTATTCCCGAGTACTACGTTACGCGGACGGAGCGCGCGATTCTGGCCGAACGAGCGGGCGAGATTGTTTCGCGCGCCGCCGGCGAGCAAGCGCTCAGACTCGTGGAATTGGGAGCTGGATCGGCCGACAAAACCCGGCTGCTGTTGAGCGCCGCGGTCGAGCGGCAGGACACCGTTTTTTACGAACCCGTCGACGTTTCCGCCAGTGCGCTCGTTGAGGCGCAGATCCGCATTGAGGAAGAGATTCCTGGAGTGCTGGTTTGCCCGCGCGTAGAGGATTACACCCACGACCTGGAACTGGATTCGACGTTGCCTTCGGAGCGGCGGCTGGTGCTCTACATCGGGTCAAGCATCGGCAACTTCGAGCCGGGTGAATCGATGATGCTGCTGGAACGCGTACGCGCCGCTCTCGACCCGGGCGATTGCCTGCTTCTGGGTGTCGATCTGGCAAAAGAGCACTCCGTGCTTTTAGCGGCCTATGACGATAAGGCTGGGGTGACGGCTGCCTTTAATCGCAATTTGCTGGTACGGCTGAACCGGGAGCTGGACGCGGATTTTCATCCCGAGACATTCGCCCATCGCGCGGTATGGAATGCCAGGGAGTCGCGGATGGAGATGCACCTCGTCAGCGAGACGAAGCAAACCGTGTGGCTCCCTGCGATCGATCTGCGCGTGGAGTTTGAAGCAGGCGAGAGCATTCACACGGAGAACAGCTACAAGTATCGGCACGGGGATGCCGAGGCGCTGGTTGCGAAAGCGGGATTCGCGCACGAAGCGACGTGGACGGATGAACGTGGGTGGTTTGCGGTTTGTTTGGCGCGAGCCGTCTGACGTGACCGTTTGCTAGTGAATGCTAGCTCCCAGACCCAGGTCTCAGAAGCGAGACCTGGGGCACCCACGTGTTAGACCTTTCCGAAACTCCTATCTTTCTATTTTGGATTTGCGATTCGTACCAGCAGGATGTCGTGACTCACCAGTTCGATCGGCATGTTGTTGCTCAACTCCATCTCCTTGCCGGTCCACAGATCTTTGGCGTGCTGCGAACCGTGCAATCCAAGCTCTGCGAGATCCAGATGGAAAGGATGCGTTGAGTAAAGATCGCTGCCGACGTTGACGATGGCGATAGCTTTGGCGCCGCCCTGCAGATCGCGAGCCCAGATTTCGACTTCGCCTTTGCTGTAGATGTAGCGTGCCTGGTGGCCGAGTCGATCCTGGTTGATGGCAATGACGTCATGATTCGTGAGGATGTCGTGAATCTCGGGCTTCATGTGAGGCAGGTCATTACCGGCCAGCAAGGGCGCGGCGAGCATGGCCCACATGGAAAAGTGGGTGCGGTTCTCTGCCAGGGTTAACTTGCCGTTGCCGACTTCGAGCATGTCTGGATCGTTCCAGTGGCCGGGGCCGGCGTAGGACGCAAGTCCTTTCTGCTGGCTGAGAATGTCGTAGATGCTTTGCCAGCGTGGCTCGATGTCACCAGTGGTGCGCCACAGGTTGCCGCCGAGGCCGGGCGCCCACTCCCATACGGAATCCCACCCATACTGGCACAGGGAATAGACGATGGGGCGTCCGGTAGCCTTGAGAGCCTTGCCCATCTTGTCGTAGGCCGCAACCATGAGGCGCATCTGCGCGGCCTTGTCGTTGGGCGCCTGCTTCTGCATTACGGCAGGGATGAAGCTGCACAGGTCATATTTGAGGTAGTCGATGCCCCAATCGGCGTACATCTTCGCATCCTGCTCTTCGTGACCCAGCGAGCCGGCGTACCCCGCGCAGGTCTTCGGTCCTGGCCCGGAGTAGATGCCGAGCTTCAGTCCCTTCGAATGCACATAGTCCGCCAGGGCTTTCATATCGGGGAACTTCGAATTCGTGTGCAGCACTCCGCTCGCGTCGCGCTCGCCTTCCCAGGTGTCGTCGATGTTGACGTAGATGTAGCCCGCGTCTTTCATGCCGCTGGCGACAATCTGATCTGCGGAGTCGCGGATGTCCTTGTCTGTGACCCTGCCGGCGAAGTAGTTCCAGCTGTTCCAGCCCATGGGCGGAGTTTGAGCAGCCGCCTGTGCCTGCGAGAGTTGTGGCGATACAGCGATGACGGCCAATGCAAGGACGGCTAGCGGAAGTGACGCAGGAAAGCGCATGCTTTGATCTCCAATGGAAACGATTACAGCAGGGAATACTAAGCCACCAGCGCTCGTGTTGACAATCGCGTTTGTGTGCCGAAGCCGCCTTTTGGTGCCGGGATCGTGAATTCGATGGCGTACGCGGCGAAGATTGGGTGCACGCAAGTTCAATTCACGATTGCAGCGTTGTAGGCGTCGAGAGTGATGGAGTTCGATCCGGCATTGACCCGCACTCCCTGCAGCCATACCAGCGGCTGATTGTTGTACCTGGGCTTCTTGTCCGCGCCGGGAAGCACCTTCGAGAGCACGCCGGAGAACATCCCGAGCAGCGAGTTGCCGGTGCAACTTGAGGGCAGACGGCCCGAGCTGACGCAGCGTCGCATTTCGCGTTCTTCAGCGTTTTTCGGCGGCGCAATCTGTCCACCGCTTCCAGTCTGGTAAGCCGTCTGCGGAGGAGCCTTCATCTGTTGCTCGGCCTTCTGGACATTGGCGTTGTAGAGATCCTGCTGCTTTTGCTGGAAAGCCTTGGCGGCGGCGAGTCGCTTTGCCGTGGGCTGCTGGCAGGTGGGCAGCAGTTTCTTCAATGCTCCGCGCGAGACGTACGTGTAGGAATTCATCCCTGTCGGCGTAAGGTGATCGGGGTGCGCGACCATGCAATTCGATGTGTCTGCCGTGTCGCGAATGTTGCAGTTCTCCACGTAGATGTGTTCGCCGTTGCAAATGTAGGTGACGCCGATTGGAATGTCCTGCGGCGCGGCCGTCTGCCCCATCCCTGGCTGCACAAAGGAAGCCGCAATGGCGAATACAACGAAGCCGCACAGCTTATTGGCGCTCAGTTGAAACCTGTTCATGATGACCCCCGGCGGAGTGTCAGTAGGAACAAAAAATTGCGATGGACGAAACCGGCCGTTCATTACTCGAGGCGAAGTAGAGGCCTGATAGTAACGCGATCTGCGGCCGTGGAGCAACCGGACGTTGCGCGCTGAGGCAGCGATTAGTCCGCGGCCGGGGCTACAG
>NZ_JBARMD010000596.1:0-9528 GCF_049802275.1 Occallatibacter sp.
GCCCGCAGATCCTTGCCCGTCACCGGAACACCATTCCCAGGCCGGCTCCCATCAAACTGCCCTCGATACACCAGCTTCATCTCGGCGTCGAACAAGTAAATGTCCGGCGTGCACGCGGCCTTGTACGCGCGCGCAACCTCTTGCGACTCATCGTAGAGATAAGGAAATGTGAACCCCATCGTCTGCGCCTGCCGCTTCAATCCCGCCGGGCTGTCGTCGGGATAGCTCTGCGCATCATTGCTGCTGATCGCCACAATGCCCAGCTTCCCCGCATAATCCGTCCCAAGTGCGGCCAGTCCCTTTTCAATGTGCTTCACATATGGGCAATGCGTGCAGATGAACATCACGAGCAGTCCCTTCTGCCCACGAAAATCATCCCGCCGCACCGTCTTTCCGCTGACCACATCCGGCAGTGCAAAATCCGGCGCTAACGTTCCTAACTCCAACATCGTCGACTCAGTCAAAGCCATCGAATTACTCCAGGAATTTCATCGAGAACGTTTCGCTAACTTGCTAACTCGCTACGCCGCGAAGCGGCGCTAACCTGCTAAATCGCGAACTAACTCTGCGAGCCCGCCGCAAACCCGCTAACTCCATCCAGCTAGAACAGCCCCGGCTGCCGCCGCGGCATATCTACGCCGAAATGCTCATACGCCAGCCGAGTCGCCACACGTCCCCTTGGCGTACGATCCAGAAAGCCAATCTGAATCAGAAACGGCTCGTACACCTCTTCCAGCGCATCCTCTTCCTCGGCCAGCGTCGCGGCAAGCGTGCCCAGTCCGACCGGCCCACCATCGTACTTCTGCATGATGGTAAGCATCAGCCGCCGATCAATCTCGTCGAAACCATGTGCATCCACTTCCAGCAGCGTCAGCGCCGCATTAGCCGTCGGACGATCAATCGACCCCGTACCGCGCACCTGCGCAAAATCCCGCACCCGACGCAAAAGGCGGTTCGCAATACGCGGTGTTCCGCGCGACCGAAGCGCAATCTCCGCCGCGCCATCCGGATCGATCGGTACACCCAGCACTTCAGCGGATCGCTCCACAATCACCCGCAACTCATCCTCGGTATAGAACTCCAGGCGCAATAGAATTCCGAATCGCGATCGTAGCGGCGAACTCAACAGCCCCGGCCGCGTCGTCGCACCAATAAACGTAAACGGCCTGATCTCCATCACGTGCGTCCGCGCCGCCGGCCCTTGGCCGATGATGATGTCGAGCTTGTAATCCTCGAGCGCTGTGTAAAGTTTCTCTTCCAGCACCGGCTGCATCCGGTGGATCTCGTCGAGAAACAGGACCTGCCGCTCGCGCAGGTTCGTCAGAATCGCCGTCAGATCTCCCTGGATCTGCAAAGCCGGCCCCGACGTCTGTTGAAAACCCACATCCAGTTCGTTGGCAATAATGGTGGCCAGCGTCGTCTTGCCAAGTCCTGGCGGTCCGAACAGCAACACATGATCCAGAGCCTCGCCCCGCGACTTTGCCGCCTCGAGCGCAATCGCAAGCTGCTCCTTGGCTTTCGATTGACCGATGAATTCCTTCAGCCACCGCGGCCGCAATTTCAGCTCAAAGCCCTGCTCTTCCTCAGCGCGCGAAGCGCTGACAAGCCGGTCTACCTCGGTCCCCATGGACCGGTCTTTGTTCAGGGGCGGCTCAGGGGGGGTATTGCGCGCTATGGCCATGCTGCCAGCAGTGTAGCGGTTGCAGGTACTCCGGGTAAAACGAAACACAACTCTGGAGCAGCGCCAGTTAACTTGTTTGGGTCCGGTTGATTCCGCGCGGTATTCCGGAACCTTGAATATGTCTTCAACCCTCGCAGTTTCGCAAGTTACGCGCGTAACAATCCAGGCTCTCTGACCCAAGATTGTTATTGATTCGCCGCTTGAAGGTGCCGTATTCTTGGGCCACCTCTCAAGAGGCATGTCGTCGTGTTTACTCGGTTCTTTCACGAAGTGAGGAGCTATTGGGTAAAGATTCGTGTCACGGTTGCAGAGCCTTGACAACGTCTTTGCGCAGGGTTGCAGCTTATTGAACTCACTCGAGAAACCTACCTGTATCAGGCAGGAGAATGGCCCAGGGCGCTGAGGTCCATTGGAATTGCAGGTTGGCCAGAGGCAAGCTGAGCCAGCTCGGCGGAAACGCCAGGAGATTTCGTATGCGTAATCGTTCTTTGTTAGGTGCCTTGTTACTCATCGGCGTATTGATCCCGATTACCAGCTGCATCAGTTCTCCGTCGCTGACCTCGATTGTTGTCAGTCCGACCGCAATGAATTTTGGAGGAGCAGGCCTCACGACGCAGCTGACGGCAATCGGATACTATACCCGCCCGAATCACGCGCCGGCAACCAAGGACATTACGAATGAAGTTAACTGGGCGAGTTCATCTACAGATTGCGTAACCGTAACTCAAACTGGATTCATCACGTCAGGCGGAAATATCTGCAGCAACATCCTCGTCTCTGCGACCGAGCAAGGTTTCCATGGCGTGATCACCGGCACTATGACCGTGAACGTTACCCAGCCCAACGGCGGTAGCGGTGGTGGCGGCGGGACCGGAAACACCGACGTAAGCACCATCGCCATCATTCCGACCACTCAATCGGTGCAATCTCCGGGTCAAACCGCGCAATTCCTCGCCATTGGGACGACATCGAGCGGAGCTACCGTAAATCTGACCAATTTAGCCTCCTGGACTTCAAGCAGCATTCAGATTGCTACTATCAACGCAGCCGGTCTGGCCACAGGTGTGAGCAAGGGGCTGGTTACAATTACCGCCCTCTACACCAACCCGGACGGAACCACAGCCACGGGAACCGCAACATTTACGGTGGTGAATGGAGGAGGATCCGAGCAATTTACCGCGCTGACAATCACGCCAGGCTCCCAGTCGCTCTCGGCGACAGGGCAAACCGGGCAGTTTATCGCGCTTGGAACTTCCGGAAGTACAGGTCTGGTCGAAGATGTAACCAGCTCATCTCTTATCGCGTGGACCTCCACCGCGCCCTCGATTGCAACCGTCACCAATACTGGGCTTGTCCAGGGCGTCAGCGTGGGCAGCACCACAATCACAGCACTACTGACCAATACCGATGGCTCCGTCGTCACGGCCAACGCATCCATCGCCGTATCGCTTTCGGCCGCTCCTGAGCCTCTCCTTTCTCTCACGATCATTCCGGGTTCCATCACGGTTGGGAACCTGCAGGCGACTGGACAATTCCTCGCAATCGGAACATTCTCGACAGCTCCATACGTGAGGGATCTGACCAATTCCGTGCAATGGCTCTCCTCCACACCCAATGTCTTCCCTGTCGGCACTAACAGCAGCGACTCACAAGGCAAGTCCAATGCCGGCGTTGCGAGCGCCTATGGGAATGGGAGCGCGGTGATTATCGCCGAAGCGACCGCGACAGACGGGTCGGTCCAGACCGCTACGTCGACATTCAGTTGCCCCTTGGCTCTGCCCGATCCCACCACCCACCCCCCGACTCCTGGTTCGTGCTTCCCCGGTTCGGAGGCAACGGCACTTCTTTCAACTCTCACTGTGTACAACGAAGGCCTGAACACCACAAACTGGGAAATCACTGCGCCCTCCGCCACTGGTACACCAAACGTGCTGCACTGCGGCCCGGGATGGACAGGAGCTGGTGGATCGGTCTGCACAGCGACCTTCCCGTCCTTTACAAATGGTTTGCCAACCCAGGTGGTTTTGACATCACCGGCCGGAGCTGGCGCATTCGGTGGATGGTCGACCAATTGCGCTGCATCCAATGTGACAGCTGGTGGGCCAAACACCTGCACGGTCACATTAACTTCGGACGAAACAGTTGGAGCGATCATTAATTGACGCTTACAAATCCTTAAACCAGGAAAGCCGCTCCCCGTGGGCGGCTTTCCTGCATTTGCGGCACACAAAGACAGTGCCGCACTGGATCGCGCCGCCGCTGATAAGCGCTGTTTCGTATGGCTCGTCTTGGAGCGAGCAAGCCACTGCGAGTACGTGAGAAGCAACATTTAGACTGGATGAGTCGCTTCGCCACCTTTGATGACTCTCCCATTCGCCAGCCTTCGCCGATTCCACTTCAACTTCCCGCAACGCATAGCGGCGGCGTTCCTCGTTCTTTTCTTGATTCAGGGCTTTTGGATTACGGGGCATCAGACCCTCTCTGACCGCGACTACCAATACGCGCGCTGTGGCCGCGAGACCTGGGAAAAGCCATCGCCTCTCGCCGGCTACTACACCAGTTGCGGCAATATCCACGACGGAATCCTTGCCTACCGGGTTGCCGGATTACCTCTTACAATCAACCTGCTTCTCCAGCGCGGCCTCGATTCCTTCCGCAAGCCTGAAGATCGCGTCGTCCAGGCATCTTCCGGGCAGGGGAGTGCCGGGTTGAGCATCTGGGAACTCCGTCATCAGATGACACATGTGCTCCTGCTCCTGCGCCTTCCGTTCCTGTTTTGCGGATGTGTTCTGGGCGCAGGCCTCTGGTGGGTTACCCGGCGTCTCTACGGCAATTTGGGCGGATATGTTGCGCTGGCACTCTACTGCTTTTCTCCGTCGGTTCTGAGAGCCTGTGTCTCGCCAAACCCCGATATCTTCGCGGCCCTGGGAGTCTACGGCGGCATCTACACCTGCATCGGCGTCGCGCACGCAATGCAGGGGCCGCGGCGTAAATGGCGCCCGCGCATCATCCTGCTTACGGTCCTCTTCGGCATCGCCGCCGCAGCGCACATAGCGGCTTTACCAGTAACCGCATTGCTGGGCCTGGTGCTCATGATCTGGATCGCCGAAGGGCGCCGCAGCCAGCTGCTTCCGGTTGTTCTTCTCGCGTCTGCCGGAGCACTGGTGCTTCTCTTCGCCTGCTACGGATTTTCGCCCGACGCGTTCAGTTATGTCTTTCGGTCCGCAGCGGGTTTTCTCTCTGTTTCACTCGTGCCGGCGCGCCGGTTCTTCTCCACATTTTCCAATGTCGGCGTCATCGTTGCCTCAGCTGCCTCGGCGTTGCTCTATCTCGGCGCGCGGCGCTCGCGCTATTTTGGCAACACCGCTCCGCTTCTCTGCTTCCTCACTCTCATTCCGCTCATTACAACGGGTGTTCAATCAACGCCGTGGCTTTGGTCTTTACCCTTCCTCCTAACGTTTGTTGGCGGTGTATTCGCGGATGCTTTCGAGTCGCGGCGCGGCAGAATTTTCATGGTCGCTGCCGCTTGCCTGGTCGCTCTGCAGATCATCGTCTGCATTCTGACGCTGCCAACCCTGGTTTAGCGCTTTCACATCCTTCGAGCGTGTTTTTCGTCGCGGCCAATGGGATATTATCGTCTCCCTTTACGCCCTGGGATTTCTGTGTTTTTTCTGCGAGGGTCGCTTGAATTACCCCACCGCTTGCCGGGCACCCTAGAGTCGCTGTAAGTAGCAGGATATTAATAACTTAAATAGTGTCGGACGGCTTGCTGAATTCCCCTGCCGAAGCGTAAAATGAAGATGTAGCCCGCGAGACTCCCGGCCCAGCATCTCGGGTATCTTTTTGCCGCCTCTCCGACGGGTAAAAACCTCTATGCCCGACGATCAGAACCCCCAGCTCCCCCTCGATGGCGGTACGCCACCCCGTGAAGGCAGTCTCATTTCGATCAACATCGAAGAAGAGATGCGCCGCTCGTATCTCGACTACTCGATGTCGGTCATCATCGGGCGCGCTCTCCCTGACGCCCGCGACGGACTGAAACCCGTACATCGCCGTGTGCTCTATGCCATGAGCGAGATGGGCCTCGAGTACAACAAGAAGTACACCAAGTGCGCCAAGGTTGTGGGGCAAGCCATGGGCGTCTACCATCCTCACGGCGACTCCGCCATCTATGACACATTGGTGCGCATGGCGCAGCCCTTCTCGCTGCGTTATCCACTCGTTGATGGCCAGGGTAACTTCGGCTCCGTCGATGGCGATCCACCCGCGGCCATGCGTTACACCGAGTGCCGTTTGGCGCGCATCGCCGGTGAGCTGCTCGCCGACATCGACATGGAGACCGTCGACTTCGTCCCCAATTATGACGAGTCCACGACGGAGCCCTCAGTCCTTCCCTCGCGCATTCCAAATCTCATCGTCAACGGCTCCAGCGGAATCGCGGTCGGCATGGCGACCAACATTCCCCCGCATAACCTCACCGAGGTCGTGAACGCCACCATCGAGTTGGTCAAGAACCCCAAGGCCGGCCTGATCGAAATTCTCCAGCACGTTCAAGGTCCCGATTTTCCCACCGGCGGATTCCTCTACGGCAAGAGCGGCATCGTTAACGCCTACAAAACCGGTCGCGGCCGCTTCATGATGCGCGCCAAGGTGGCCACGGAAAACATCACCAAGGAAAAACTGGCGATCATCGTCACTGAGATTCCCTACCAGGTCAACAAGTCCAAGCTCATCGAGCGCATCGCAGAACTGGTCACAGAAAAGATCATCGACGAAATCAGCGATGTCCGCGACGAGAGCGACCGCGACGGCATGCGCATCGTCATCGAACTCAAGCGCGGCGCACAACCTGAGATCGTACTCAACCAGCTCTACAAGCACACCCAGATGCAGGAGAGCTTCTCCATGATCTTCCTGGCCGTGCTCAACGGCCAGCCCAAGGAGTTCCCGCTCGATGGTGCCATTCGTGCCTTCATCGACCACCGCATCGACGTGGTGCAGCGCCGCACCGCCTACCTGCTCCGCAAGGCTCGCGAGCGCGAACACATCCTCGAAGGCTACAAGATTGCCCTCGACAACCTCGACATGGTCATCAAGATTATCCGAGGATCGAATTCGCGCGTCGAGGCTCGCGAAAACCTGTACACGTGGGGCAAGGGAACTGAGATCGTCGTCAATCTCGAACGCGAGCGCCTGGCCTCTGAAGAACGCGGCCTCTCGCTAAAGCAAGTTGATGCAATTCTCGAGTTGCAGCTCTATCGCCTGACGCAACTCTCGGTCGACGAAATTCTGAAAGAACTGCAGCAGAAGCGCGATGAGATCGCCGAATACGAATCGATCCTCGCCAGCGACAAGAAACTGCGCAACGTCATCATCAAGGAACTCGAGAAGGTCCGCGACCAGTACGGCGACGCACGCCGCACGCAGATCGTCGACGAGTCCGCCGAGTTGCAGCTTGAGGACCTTATTGCGGACGAGCAGGTTGCCGTCACGGTCAGCCATCAGGGCTACCTGAAGCGCACTCCGATTTCGATTTATCGCCAGCAGCGTCGTGGCGGCACTGGCCGTACCGGCATGAAGACGCGCGAAGAAGACTTTGTCTCGCAGCTCATCATCGATTCCACGCACGCTTACTTGTTGTGCTTTACCAATACTGGTCGCGTCTACTGGCTCAAGGTGTACGAGATTCCAGACGTGAGCGCTGCGGGCAAGGGCAAGAGCATGCAGAGCCTGCTCAATCTGCAGCCCGGTGAAAATGTTCGCGCCATCCTGCCCGTGCGCGATCTTGAAGAAGAGGGGAAGTTCATCTTCTTCGCAACGCGCAATGGCGTCGTAAAAAAGACGCCGCTCAAAGATTTCTCCAACGTCATGTCGCGCGGCATCATCGCCATCGCCATCGAAAAAGATGACGATCTGATTTCGGCCGGCCTTACTAACGGCAAGCAGACAATCTTCCTCGGCACACGCGAGGGAATGGCAATCCGCTTTGACGAGGAATACGATCCCGAACGGAATGGCATAGGTCTACGACCTATGGGGCGCAATGCCGCCGGCAATCGCGGAATCTCCCTCAAGAAGGGCGACTACGTGATCGGCGCGGCCATTACGGATTCCGACGCCACACGGGACAAAGAACGCGACGAGTGCGCTGCCAAGTTGAACCTTACCAAGAAGCTCACCGAGTTGCGGAACGCTCTGGAGCAGGCCAAAGAGAAGCTTCAGAAGGCGAGAGAAGAACTGCGCTCCGCACCCAAAGAGACTGAATCTTTGACCGCGGCGGTCAAGACCGCAGAGAAACGTCGCGATGATTCCGAGAAGGATCTTAAGGAATTCGACGTAAAGCTATGCGTCAGCAAATCGCTCATCCTCACCGTGACTGAGAACGGATTCGGTAAGCGAACCGACGTAGACGAATATCGTTTGACGGCTCGAGGCGCACAGGGTGTAAACAACCTGAAGGCCACTCCGAAGGTGGGCAAGAGTGCATCGATCCTGTTGGTCAACGAGACCTCAGAGCTGGTCGTCATCAGCCAATGGGGCAAGATCATCCGCATCGACACCAAGACCGTCCGCGCCGCTGGCCGCGCCACCCAGGGCGTCCGCCTGCTTAACCTCGAAGAAGACGATAAGGTAGCCGCCGCCGTCATCATTCCGCCCGACGAACTGAACGGAAAAGAAGACGATCAGGGCACGCTGATCCAATAAGTGGTCCACCAATGTCGCGACACAAGAAGGGGTGCGAGATACGCACCCCTTCTTCATTGCTGCGAAGTCCGATTCAAATCACAGTACCAAGACCCCGAACCGTCCGTCACACCTCACTGTTCATTCATCCAAATTGACTCGCGCATCGTCGCGAGAACTTCTATAGTTGGCCTTCACACAAGAGGAGTCAACTTGTACGCGCGAAAAATTTCCTTACATTCCACCCTAATTTTTCTCTTTGCCATATGCGTCTTCGCCCAGAGCGCGCCGATGTTCCGGAACGACCTTGCCCACTCTGGCGTGTACTCCGCGGCAGGGGTTCCAAAACTCAAAGGGGTCAAGTGGGCCTTCCACACGCGCGGCGAAGTTGTCTCATCCCCTGCGATTGTCGAAGGCGTCATCTACGTTGGCAGTAACGACGGCAACCTCTACGCCCTTGACCAGCAAACCGGCGCGAAGAAGTGGGCTTTCACAACTGGGGCTCGTGTTGCTTCGTCGCCTGCCGTAGATCACGGCCTCGTCTACTTCGGCAGCTACGATGGCAACTTTTACGCTGTAGAGGCGTCAACCGGAAAGCTCCACTGGAAATTCCGCAACGCCGGCGAACGCCGCTATGCTGCGACCCATCTGCACGGCTCGTTGCCCGTCGGCGAAACCATGCCCGATCCATTCGATACTTACCTGTCCTCGCCCGCCGTTTCAAATGGCGAAGTCTACTTCGGTAGCGGAGACGGCAACATTTACGCGCTCGAAGCAACATCCGGCGACCTTAAATGGAAATTCAAGACCGGCGATGTCGTCCACGCCTCACCTGCAGTCGTCGACGGCAAGCTCTACATCGGAAGCTGGGACAGCTACTTCTATGCTCTCGACTCCGCCTCCGGAAAAGAGCTATGGCGCTTCAAGACCGGCGAAGACCCCGACATCCATAACCAGGTCGGCATTCAGTCCTCCGCCACTGTTGCTGAAGGCATCGTCTACTTCGGTTGCCGCGATTCGAACCTCTACGCCCTCGATGCGGTCACCGGCAAAAACTCTGGACCTTCAACAACAAAGGATCGTGGGTCATCGTTTCACCGGTTGTGCAGGCAGGCAAGCTCTACTTCGCCACGTCCGATACGGCCCTCCTGCACGTCCTCGAC
>NZ_JBARMD010000597.1:0-2063 GCF_049802275.1 Occallatibacter sp.
TTCTCGGCAGCACCAGGCTGGTGATCCTGCTTGTTCTGTTGATGGTCCTCGTCGGGTGCCTGGTGTTTGCGTGGTTGACACGCGACGCGATGGCGAATTTCTCCTTTCTCAACACCCAAGGCACCCGGGCCCGCTCCCTCGGCGGCAAGAAGACGATCGTCAATATAAGCCCCTGGCAAACAGCCGAGGCTCTTGCAGCTTTGGCGGTTACTGCCGAAGAAAAGGAATTCGCGCGCGATGCTGAGCGCCTCGCAGATCACGATGTAGATCAGGCATTCGCCTCCGCATTGCGCCAGGCCACGCTCCAGGCGCAACACATTACTCTCTCCGGAGAAGCCCTCGCGCTGTCGCAGAAGATCGCGGAGCTTCAGCAACTCATCAAGCAGGATCAGGAACTGGTCCAGAGCATTACCAGGCAGTTGAATTCGCCCTCAAATGAGGCAAGAGAGGGCGCGCCGGCTCCGGTGGACAACGGCGATTTGGATGTGGCCAAAGCTCAACTGGGGCTGGACTCGGATCAACTTGCCGATGCGCAAAAGGATTTCGATCGAGCCACTGGCGACCAGACGGCCCAGATTCAGGCTGAATTGGCCGCGCACGAAGCGTCGATGCAGGAATACGACAAGCGAGTCCAATCCGGCGGTGAAGTTGCAGTGCTGTCAGCGCAGCGAGAAGGGACCATGGCCAGCCGAGTGAAGGCGTGGTTTGCTCAGCGCAGTCGCTCTCAGTTGCTCCAGCAGGCGATTCAGCAAACGCGGTCTGACATACAGGCAATCACAGCCGATCACAACGCGCTTGAGTTGAAGGCCAACGCAGGGGTGCTTCCCAGTGCGCCTTCAACTGCCAGTCACTCCGACAAACTAGCCCTTATCAAGGACAAGACCGCACAGCGCCAGATATTGAGTATCTACGACGACCGCATTCAGACCAAACAGCAGCTCGCCAATGTGTACAGCAAGTGGGCCGCGCAGGTTCAGTTACAGCATCGCATCGTGCTGCACCTGATCCTGCAGTCGATTGCGCTGATCGCCTTCATCGGCATCTGCATGGTTCTTTGCGATGGCCTCGTGGGCCGACTGATGGAGAAACCAGCGCTTGACCGGAGGCGTTCGCAGACAATGCGCAGCGTTCTGCAGCTTGGGATCCAGGTCATCGGAGTTGTGATGATCCTGATAGTTATTTTTGGTTCGCCGAAAGAGACACCCACAATCCTTGGCCTGGCCACCGCAGCACTCACGATCGCATTGCAGGATTTCATCATCGCGTTCCTCGGCTGGTTCGTGCTGATTGGCAAGAATGGAATCCATGTGGGCGATTGGGTGGAAATCAATGGCGTAGGCGGCGAGGTGATTGAAGTGCGGCTATTCAACACGACGCTGCTGGAAACCGGGACCCTTGCGGACCGGGGGCTGCCGACGGGGCGGCGCATTACTTTCATGAACGGATTTGCCATCCGCGGCCAGTACTTCAATTTTTCGACAAGCGGGCAGTGGATGTGGGACGAGATTTCGCTTAGTCTGCCTGTGACAGGGAACGTCCACGCATTGCTCGACCGTATTCAGAAAGTCGTCGTCGCGGAGACGGAGAAGAATGCAAGTCTTGCCGAGCAGGAGTGGAAGCGCGGTGCGCACGGGAGCAGCCTGAGCCGATTTAGCGCGACGGCGGTCGAGAATCTTCGGCCATCGGCGTCGGGGATCGAAGTTCTGGTTCGCTACGTTACGCGCGCATCGGAGCGGTTTGAAGTGCGGAATCGGCTGTATCAAAAGCTGATTGAGCTGTTGCGCGACCCCGGACAACAGGTCAAGGCGGAAGTCGCTAATACCGAGTGAAATGCATAGGCTTGGCTGAAACTTTTATGATCGTAGGCACTTTAGGTTGACACGATTTGGTGTTTGCCTTACTTTTGAAACAGATGCAGAGCAGCCGCCACCACGGTCATCACCACCATCATGGAACCTCCATGCCGGCGGACTGCCATGGCCTGAACTAGACGGCCAGAGAGATCTAAGAAATACCCAAGCCCGCCGGCGACTGACGCCAGCGGGCTTTTTCGTGCCACAAAA
>NZ_JBARMD010000598.1:0-3339 GCF_049802275.1 Occallatibacter sp.
ATCGAATCATGCAGATCCTGCTGACGGGTCCGGGGGGGAGCGGGCCGGGCGCGTCGATTCCGAAGTTCCAGGAATGGCAGAGGCAGACTTCGATCTTCAAGGATGTGGCGGCGTACGATTTTGCGGGGCCAGGATTCAACATTACGGGGGACCGGCCGGAGTTGATCCACGGCATTCACGTGTCGGAGGGGTATTTCCGCGTGTTCGGTGCGCCGGTGATTCTGGGCCGCACTTTCACGCAACAGGAAGACTCGCAGAATGGCGGGCACGTGGTGGTGTTGAGCTATGGCTTGTGGCAGAGGAGGTTCGGCGGAGATCCGAAGGTCGTTGGGCAGGCGCTTTCGTTAGGCGGTGAGCCGTACACGATTATTGGCGTGCTGGGGCGAGATTTCGTGTCGGACCCTGAGGCGGATATCTGGATTCCGTTTCAGTTTGAGGCGAACAGCATCAACCAGGGACATTTCTTTCTGGGAGCCGCGATGCTGAAGCCCGGCGTGACGGTGGCGCAGGCAAACGCACAGATGAAGCTGGCGTACGCCGAATTCCGGCGAAGATTCCCTGACGCTGATCCGAAAGGAGGGTTTGCGGTTCAGCCGCTGCGGGATTCGATTGTGCAGGATGCGCGGACGTCTCTGCTGGTGCTGCTGGGTGCCGTGGGGCTGGTGCTGCTGATTGCGTGCGCCAATGTGGCCAATCTGCTGCTGGTTCGGGCGACGGGGCGCAAACGCGAATTCGCGATTCGCGCGGCGATGGGTGCAAGCCGGGCACGGGTGATCCGGCAACTACTGACAGAGAGCGTTCTACTGGCCGTGATCGGCGGGGTTCTGGGGTTGGCACTTGGGTTTCTGGGAGTGCGGTGGCTGCTGGCGATCAGTCCGGCGGGGCTGCCGCGGCTGGGAGAGGATGGAACAGCGGTGGGAGTGGACTGGCGCGTGCTTGGCTTTACGCTCCTGGTTTCGTGCGGGACGGGAATATTGTTCGGACTGTTTCCGGCGTTCAGCGTGTCGCGCACCGATCTGAATTCGACACTGAAGGAGAGCAGCAACCGCGCAGGAACGGGCTTCCGTCAGGGGAAGACGCGCTCACTGCTGGTGGTTACAGAGGTTGCGCTGGCGATAGTGCTGCTGGTGGGAGCCGCTCTGCTGATTCGCACCTTTGTTGCGCTGCGCGGGGTGAACGCTGGTTTCGATCCGCATAATGTGCTGACGATGGAGATGTCGATGAACGGGGACCGGTTCAGCAAAACGGCCGCAATTGCGCAGCTTTCGCGCGACGGAAGGCAACGGCTGAACGGCATACCGGGGGTGGAAAGCTCGGCCTTCACATGCTGCCTGCCGGTGGAAGGGCAGTTCGGATTGCCGTTCGCGATTGTTGGAAGGCCAGTGGATCCAGCCAAGGGGCAGCCGGGCGCGGGATGGATGCAGGCATCCCCGGATTACTACAAGACGTTCAAGATTCCGATAATTCGCGGGCGCGAATTCACTGATGCGGATACGGCTTCTTCGCCGGGCGTGGTGATCATCAACGAGGCCCTGCAGAAGGAGTACTTCAAGAATGAGAATCCAATCGGGCAGCAGATTTCGATTGGCAAAGGCATGGGGCCTCCATTTGAAGAGCCGGCGCGCCAGATTGTGGGCGTGGTGGGAAACACGCATGACCGGGGGCTGGACCAGGACACTCCGCCGCTGATGATTGTGCCGGACTCGCAGGTTCTGGATGCGATGACCGCGCTGAATGCGAAGATCGTGCCGCTGCGGTGGGCGGTTCGCACGCACGGTGACCCGCGGCAGTTGAGCGCGGCCATCTCAGAGCAGTTGCGGCAGGCGAGCGGAGGCTTTCCAGTGTCCCACATCCGAACAATGGAGGAAATTGTGTCGAGGACGACGTCGCGGCAGAGCTTCAACATGATGCTGCTCACGATCTTCGGCGCGATCGCGCTGGTGCTGGCGGCGATCGGGATCTACGGATTGATTGCGTACTCGGTGCAGCAGCGAACGCAGGAGATCGGGATTCGCATGGCGCTTGGCGCGGATCGCGGGACGATTCGCAAAATGGTTGTGTGGGATGGCATGAGGCTGACGCTGATCGGGATGGTGGTCGGGATCGGCGCTTCGTTCGGACTTACCCGCCTGATTGCGAGCTTCCTGTTCGGCGTGAAGACGTGGGATCCGACGGCGTTTATCGCTGTGCCGGTGGTGCTGGCAACGGTGGCGCTTCTGGCAGTGTGGCTGCCGGCCTTGCGGGCTTCGCGGGTGGAGCCGATGATGGCGCTGCGGGTGGAGTGAGGGGTCTGAAATAAATTCCCTTCCCAGGTCTCAAAATCGAGACCCTTGGCTTCGCTCAGGGCAGGCTCTGGGGCACCCGTCGATTCGGGGCACTCGGATTGGTGCCTAGTCGCGGCGCAGGATTAGAAAGACGCTGATGAGGACGAGGGCTGTGCCGGCGAGGATGCGGCCAGTGACTACTTCTCCGGCGATGAAGTAGCCGAGGGCTACGGCGACGATGGGATTCACATAGGCGTGGCTGGAGACGCGCGTCGCGGGCATGTGACCGAGCAGCCAGACGAAGGCTGTGAACGCCAGCAGCGATCCGAAGATGATGAGGTAGAGCAACGCTCCGACAGCACGCAGGGAGATGTGCGGGAAAGGGTGCATCTCGCCGAATCCAGCGGAGAGTGCAAGAAGCATTGCGCCGCCCAGCATCATGGCAGCGCCCGCGGTGACAGGGCGTGATTTGGGCAGGTTCATGGAGCGGGTGAGGACAGAGCCAAGTGCCCAGGTTGTGGCGCCGGCGAGGATGGCGAGACATGGGACGAGAGCGAGATGGACTTTGCTGCCGGGAATGAGGAGCACGGCGACGCCAACGAAGCCGAGGATCGTCGCGACGGCCCACATGGGCCGCATGCGCTGCCGGCGGAGGATGAGCATCTCCAGGATCAGGGTGAGGATGGGGAGCGTGGCTGCGAGTACGGAGACGACGCCGGAGGGGACGTACCTTTCTGCCCAGAAGAGCGGGCCATACTCGGCGACGAACATGAGGAGTGCCATGATGGTCAGGCTTCGCCACTGCGCGAGCGTCGGTTTCGCCCCGCCTTTAAATCGCATGAAGGCGTAGAGCAGGACGCCGGCGGTGAAGAAGCGAGATCCAGCGGCGAACAGCGGGGGGAGCTCTTCGACGGCGATGCGGATGGCGAGGAACGTGGTACCCCAGAGCACGTAGATGGCGAAAAAAGACAGGAACAGGCGAATACGGTAGGACCTGCGGTCTCCCTCGTCGTCGAGATTGCTGACCGATTTGATAACCACCGAATCCGCCATAGATGGTTACCATCTTTACATC
>NZ_JBARMD010000599.1:0-1559 GCF_049802275.1 Occallatibacter sp.
ATGCCCGCGTTGACCAGCCGCTCGGGATAGGTACTCCAGCCGTACCCGGCCTCTGCGTTATCGAGCACTGGCCCGCCGCCGCTGCCGTCGTTGCCTACCCAGCCTGTCCACATGTGGTAGCGGTTGGGATCGGTCGCTCCCAGGAATGAGCAGTGGTATGCGTCGCAGGTCGTGAATGCATCGGCCAGCGCGTAATGAAAAGGGATGTCGCTGCGGGTGAGGTGCGCCATCGTAGTAGTCCCCTTCTGCGGCACCCACTGGTCGTATTTACCCTCGTTCAAGGCGTTATGCGTTGTGTCCCAGTCGTGCGCCAGGTCTTCAAGGAACTGCAGACCAAGGCTCGGCGCGCCGGGGTGAAACGGCATCACGTATCCACCCGAGGCGGTGGGCTGGTTCCACACCGGGTCGCCGTTGGGAAGCTTGACGGCGCGCGGATCACCATAACCGCGCACGCCGCGCAGCGTCCCAAAATAGTGGTCGAATGCCCGATTCTCCTGCATCAGAATCACAATGTGTTCGACATCTGCAAGGCTGCCGGTGCGGTTGTTGGCGGGAATCTCAAGGGCGCGAGCAATGCTGGATGGAAAGGCCGCAGAGAGCGCACTCGTAGTCAAAAGCTGCAAAAATGTTCGACGATCTGTAGACACAGTATTCCTACCTCCGGGGAAACGCGTTGCGCGTTTGCTCACCGAACCATATGCCGTAAATGTTGCGAGATCATCACCGCGATGTTGTATTCATGTGATCGTCTGATTGCGATCTGATGACTGGAATCGAAGCGCAACAGAAAACTCACTTCGTTATCCTTGCGCTTGGCATTCTCGCCTATCTGCGCAAGCGCGCACGGAGGAATTGAACCTCGTCAAGTCGTTGGCAAAAAATACGGCGACTCTGACGAGGAAACCTCGGCCCTGCTGCCGCGAGTGTATCAATGCACCGGTTGCTGATAGGTGGCTCAAGCGGCGGAGGACGGTTGTCCGCAAGCTTCCGAGGGGCGAATTGTGCCGAGCGAGGCACTTTGATTGCCGGTATTCGAAGGAACTACTTTGACGGCGAGAAACGGATGAATCTGGCGCGGAAGATCCTTGTTTGACTTCAGCCAGCTGTAATTATCCATGGATGCTAACAGGATTGCCGCCAAAACCATCATCAAACCAAGCGCTATAAGCGTTATCCAAAGAACTCGGGCGCGGTATCTGCGTACATGATCTCGGTGTACATAGACACGACTTCTTTTCTTTTCTGCGGCCTTCTCGAGCAGGGCCATCGTGCTTTCCGATTCACTTTCAGGCGAATTTACAGCAGCTCTTCGCGTTTCCGGATTGATTGCCTGCCCGGCAGACTTCAACCCCGTCGCGCGACTCGATGCCGGCCCAAATATCAAAATGCCGCGATTAGTGAGCAAGAGTGTACCGGGCTGGCGGAATGTCCTCAAAGATTTTTTGTGGCTCTGCCGTTACTCATACGTAACAGACCGGGGGTTACTAATGGACGCCGATGCGCCACGGGGCGGCGCTGTCTCGCAAAAGGAAAGGGCCATCCGGCGTAGCGGATGGCCC
>NZ_JBARMD010000600.1:0-9561 GCF_049802275.1 Occallatibacter sp.
CCAAGCATGGTCTGATGTGTTACGGCCAATCCAACCAGGAAAATCCCGAAAAACACGGTGATCACTCCGGCGATCCAGGGAGCTATTTGCTGCACGACAGGCCAACGTGAAATCTGCTTCATGTGAGCTACCTCTACACGTTGCGAAACTAAAACGTCCCTATTCTACGCCGAGCACGCCGCTTTATGCGGACTCCCTCGCGTTCCGATCGAGTTGTGAAGAACCCGGAAATTCCAACGTCGGCAACCTTGAAACACCGGTGTTGAGCAAGGAGAAATTTTCGAGTAGCCGGTAAGATGTCGACAGGGGGAAATTCGAATGAGAGCAACTGCACTATACAGAACTGCCAGCATTTTGCTCTTTGTGGCCGCCGCAGGGAATACATATGCCGTGGTGAGATTCTGGCAGGCTGCCGGGGCAATGAACACGGCGCCCCTCCCAGAAGATCACCGCCTCTCTTACGGCCCGGTGCTTCTCGCGCTCGGTATGTTCTGCTCGCTGTGTGTTCTGTTCGGGGCATACCTTGCCTGGCATCTGGGTACGATGGCAATGACCACCCCTCAAGCCATTGGTGCTATGGGATGGGCACTTTTCGCCTATCAACTCCTTGGGGTTTATGTGAGCTTCAATGAGCTTTCTGGTCTCGTACGAATTCTTGCGGTTGCCCTTGCAATCTGCACTGGTTGGGCAGCCTGGCTGTCGAGAGGTGCCCGCGCAGCGTCGCCTAAGCGCACTTAGTTCTTGATCGCCACTCCAAATCCAGATGCTGTCCCCGGCCGGATTGGGAAGATGCAGGCAGCCAGCTAACTCGCCGCCGCGTTCGCCAGCGCCTCAATTACCGCCAGGTTCTTCATCAACTCAGCTGCCACACCATGCCGCTCTGCAAGATACTGCACACTGTTGTAAGAAATCCAGACCTTCCCATCCGCATCCTCGGCGATAAGAATCTTCAGCGGCAGATCAATCGCGAGACTCGGCGCTGCCAACATCGCCGGTGTCCCCGCCTTCGGATTCCCGAAGATCATCAGCTTCGTGTTCGGCATCTTCATGCCGGCCTTCGCTGCCTCGCCGCTGTGATCCACAACGGCAAACAACGTCACCGCTTTGGCCTGAAGAATTTCCTTGAGCTTTTGAACTGTCTCATCCACTGTGTACCTGCCGGGAATCTGAACAATGCCGCTATTGCTGGGCAGAGACATGGAAACCTCCTTTTTGGTTTCGGAACTTGTTTGCGCGGTGCCGTGCACCGAAATAAGATAAATGGCCATCGCCAGCCCCAACGCCGCCAGCAGAAAAGCAACCGTAACCGCCTGCGCCGTGGCATGGGAATGCGGCGTTTCTCCGCGGTCAAGCTGTCGTATCAGGTGCAGGTGACGCAAACCCGCAACGAAATTCACTAATACGCCGACGCCAATCAGCGCCGTGCCAAACCACAAAGAAGGTCCGTATTGCTGCGTGGCTCCTGAATTCTGCACAACGTGCAACTCCTGAAGAAATAAACCGAATCGCGCCACCACAAACCCAAATCCCATCATCGCCAAACCAGTGCGAATCCACGCCAGCAGTGTGCGTTCGGCGGCGAGGTAGTCGTTCAGGTTGGCCTTCGGTGCGGCCGCTTCCGGCTTTTCCATTGTTTCTCAATCCTCGGGCGGGAACTGCTGAAGAATGTGATTGTAAAGATACTGAACGCGTTGTACCACGGTCGTCACTTCATCGTGTGACCGCTGCCGGGACGCAACCCTCCGCGCTTCTGTAAAGTTGAAACAGACACGTTCGCCTTTGCTCAGATCTCATTTTGACCACTCCACCCAACCCGGAAAACCTTGCCCAGCTTCTCCAGTCTGCATTTGGTTTCGCGAATTTTCGCGCCAACCAGGAAGCCGTTTGCCGCGCCGCCATCGACGGCCGCGATCTACTGCTCGTCATGCCCACCGGGGCAGGGAAGTCGCTCTGTTATCAGCTTCCCGCCATCGCCCTCGGCGGTACCGCGCTGGTCATCTCTCCGCTCATCGCCCTCATGGAAGACCAGGTCGCCAAACTTGCTTCACTCAGCTTGCGTGTAGCCCGCATCCACTCCGGCCTCGACCGTTCCATCTCACGCCAGGCCTGCGTCGACTATCTGGCCGGCGCGCTCGACTTTCTTTTCATCGCACCGGAGCGCCTGCGCGTTCCCGGCTTCCCCGAGATGCTCGCCAAGCGTCCGCCCGCGCTCATCGCCATTGACGAGGCTCACTGCATCTCGCAATGGGGCCACGATTTCCGCCCCGACTACCGCATGATCGGCCTGTATCTTCCCGCTCTGCGCAACGGCTCAGGTTCCGTGCCCGTCCTTGCCCTCACCGCTACTGCCACGCCCACCGTGCAGGCCGACATTACCGCCCAACTCGGCATGATCAACCCCGCGCGTTTCATCCATGGCTTCCGCCGTCACAATCTAGCTATCGAAGTCGTTGAATTGGCCGTGCCACAGCGCCCACGTGCCATCTGCGGACTGCTTTCTCAGCGTGATCGCCGTCCCGCAATCGTCTACGCCACATCGCGCAAGCAGTCCGAAAGTCTTGCAGAAGAGCTCTCGCAACTCATGCCCGCCGCCGCATACCATGCCGGCCTCGACGGCGAAACCCGCGAGCGCGTGCAGAGTGCCTTCCAGTCTGGCGAGCTTGAAGTAGTCGTCGCCACTATCGCCTTTGGCATGGGCATCGACAAGGCCGACATCCGCACCATTATTCATGCCGGACTCCCCGGCACGCTCGAAGGCTATTACCAGGAAATCGGCCGAGCCGGCCGTGATGGCGCCCAAAGCCGGACGTTCCTGATGCATTCCTACGCCGACCAGCGCACCCACGACTTCTTTTACACGCGCGACTATCCTCCCTCGGAACATCTGCATCAACTCTTCCGCATGCTCGGCGAAGATGCGCATTCCATCGAAGAACTGCGCGCTACTTCAAAACTCACTGAAGAAGAATTTGACAAGGCCCTTGAGAAACTCGAAATCCATGGCGGAGCACGCGTCGACTTCGCGGGCAACGTGACCCTGGGCGCTTCCGGATGGAAGAAGACCTACTCCATCCAGGCACAGCATCGCGCCGAGCAGTTTGAAAAAGTTCTGCGCTTCACAACATCCAGCGAGTGCCGCATGTCCGCCCTCGTTCGCCACTTCGGTGATGAAGAGGATGCGGCCCAATCCTGTGGTGTCTGCGATATCTGCGATCCCGCCGGAGCCGTCCTGCGCATGTTCCGCCGCGCCACCAATGCGGAGCGCGCGATGGCGCAGTCCATCCTCGATGAACTTCGTCCTGTCGACTACAAGGCCGGGGCCCCCGCGGACAGGTCTTGGTCCGCGGGGTGGAAAGCCACAGGTTCACTCCAACGCAGTCTCGATCCGTCGGGCCGAATCACCCGCGATGATTTCGAAGCCCTCCTCGATGCCATGACCCGTGCTGGCCTGATCGCCATCGAAGATGCCGAGTACGAGAAAGACGGCGAAGTCCGTCGCTATCGCAAGGTCCGCCTCACCGAAGCCGGCTTGCAGACCCGCAACATGGCACAAGTTGAATTGCTCCTCAACGACGGCATCGCAGAAGAATTCGCCTCGCCGGAAACCCACAAGCGCGTTCGCAAGACCTCAACAAGACACGATGCAGTTCCGACTGGCAACGTGACAAACCGCGCCACCCCACAAGCCAGCGGTGCTGCTGAAAATCCCCCTCCGCAAACGTTGTCCGCAGATGGCGAAGCGCTCGCAGCGAGACTGAAAGAGTGGCGCACCGGCGAAGCTAAACGACTTCGCGTTCCAGCCTTCTGCGTTATGCACGACCGTACGCTCACGGCGGTCGCCTTTGCCCGCCCAACCAATCCCCGCCAGCTTCTGGAGATCGATGGCATAGGCCCGACGAAGGTGGAAAAATTTGGCCCCGCAATCCTGGAGATCTGCGGAGCCAAACTAATCACTGAAAACTGACAACTGAGAGCTAAATCAAGCTACGCGCTCAATCGTCACCGATTGCAGCACAACCGGTGTCTTGGGTTTATCCTGCCCACCGCGAGCAACTTTTGAAATCTTGTCCGCAATGTCCTGTCCCTCGACAACCTCACCGAAGATGGTGTGATTGCCGGTCAGCCAGGGTGTCGGCGCAACGGTGATGAAGAACTGGCACCCGTTCGTTCCGGGTCCCGAATTCGCCATCGCCAGCTTGCCCGCCTTGTCGAATTTGTGTGGCGAGCCCTTCGTCTCATCCTCAAAGCGATATCCGGGGCCGCCCATGCCCGTGCCCGTCGGATCGCCGCCCTGAATCATGAAGTCGGGAATGACGCGATGAAAAATCGTTCCGTCGAAAAGCTTGTCCGATGACTTGGCGCGCGTAGTAGGATGCGTCCACTCCCTCTTGCCTTCCGCGAGATCAAGGAAATTCTTCACCGTGATCGGCGCATCCGATTCAAACAGACGGACAACAATCTTTCCTTCGCTTGTGGTGAACATTGCGTAAGTTCCTGGTGCGAGTGCCATGAATTAACTCCTCGGGAAACTCTGTTCGATCGTTGTTTGAGACGGCACGGTTTCAGCCCTGCCGCAATCTTCTGGTAAAACGCCGGAGGTTTTAGCCACTGAGTGAATAACATCCAACCACATCAATGCTGCGGTGCTGCAGGGGCCTGCGTTGCTGCCGGATCTGGCGGAACAGCTTGGCCCTCCGGAATGATCGTCACTTTCTTCAACACCACCGGCGTCACCGGTTTGTCATTTGGATCGCGCTCGACACGAGCAATCGTCTTAACCACGATGACGCTCGGCTCATCACATTGCCCGAAGATCGTATGTTTTTGGTTTAGATACTCTGTCGGCACCTCGGTGATGAAAAACTGGCTTCCATTGGTATTCGGCCCGGAGTTCGCCATCGCCAGCCGTCCCGGCACATCGAAGTTCAGATCCGGATTGAACTCATCTTCAAACGTGAATCCCGGATCGCCCGTGCCCGTGCCCGTTGGATCGCCGCCCTGGATCATGAATTCCGGAATGACGCGATGAAAGACCGTTCCGTCATACAGCGGCTTGTTGTGCATCATCTTCTTCGTCTGCGGATCGGTCCAGTCCTTCGTTCCCTGCGCCAGCGCAATAAAGTTCGCTACCGTCTTCGGTGCCTGCTTCTCGAAAAACTGGCAGGTGATCCGCCCCATCGAAGTATCCATCACCACCGTGGGGCCATTGGGACGAATCATCGCCGCAGCCGTAGCTTGCGGAGCGTCGGGTAGCGCCGGTTCTGCTGGTTTAGGGTTGTCCTGCGCGAGTGCCGCCACTGATGCAGCCCCGATTACGAGGGTTGACGCAAAAATCCTGGACCTGAATCTCATGCCACGTTCGAGGGTAAATCATCGCACGGGATGGTTGCCAGCGCCTGCGATCGGCCGTGTATGTTTATGCAATGAGCCTCTCACATTTGAAGAACTTCTCCGGGCGTCTCACTCTCCTCGCGTGTGCTCTATTGTGCCTCGCGATCGCCCCTGTTCATGCCCTGGCGCAGGCCGACAAGGCACCAGCCCCATCTACCGATAAAGACAAGCCCGCTCCAAAACCCGCCGACGACAAAACAAGCCTGCCCCCGTTGCCCCCTGAGGCGCACGTCCAGCAAACCATCCAGCTCGATGGCAAGACCCTGCACTACACCGTCACTATCGGGGCGCTTCCTGTTCGCGACAGCGAAGGCAAAATCGCCGGCGAAGTGGTCGTCACCGCCTACACCATGGAAGGCGCCAACCGGCCTGTCACTTTCGCCTTTAATGGCGGTCCCGGCGCATCCTCGGTCTACCTGAACTTCGGCGCCATCGGCCCCAAGCACCTCGACGCCGGCAACGAAGGCGACAGCCCTTCCGACCCCACAAATCTCGTGGACAATCCCGGTACATGGCTCGACTTCACTGACCTCGTCTTTATCGATCCCATCGGCACCGGCTTCAGCCGATCCAAAGTGCCTGAGGCTGAAGCCAAAAAACTCTTCTACAGCACCGTACCCGACATTCAGTACCTGTCGCGCATTGTCTACGACTGGTTGGTCAAGAACGACCGCCTGAGTTCGCGCAAATATCTTGTCGGCGAAAGCTATGGTGGTTTCCGCGGACCCCGCATTACTCACTACCTCCAGTCGCAGCTTGGCGTCGCAATGAATGGAGTGGTCCTCGTCTCCCCCTATCTCAATCCCACCATCGAGAATGATGGCGACATCTCCCCGCTTCCCTGGATGATGACGCTGCCCTCCATCACCGCTGCTCATCTCGAACGCGAGAAGAAGCTCACCCCGGAATCCATGGCTGACGTCATCAACTACACCCAGGGTGAGTACGCAACAACGCTCCTCAAGGGCCGCTCCGACGAAGCTGCCACGCAAAAAATGATCGCGCACGTCACCGAACTCACCGGCCTCGATCCCGCCTTCGTCAAGTTCTCCGGTGGCCGTATCGAAACCGGCGCCTACCTCCGCGAAGTTCATCGCGAAGAAGGCAAGCTCGGTTCCGTCTACGACTCCAACGTCACCTCCTTCGACCCATTCCCGTTCGCGCCCGAGCAGCGCGCAAACGACCCCATCCTCGCCAGCATCGTGGCTCCGCTTACTACCTCCATGGTCGACTTTGTCACCCGCACGGTCGGCTGGAAGGTTGACGCCCGCTACAACGCACTTTCCTACGAGGTCAATCGTCTCTGGGATCGCGACGCCGAACTTCGCCGAGGCTCCGTGCCAGACCTGCGCGAAGCCGTTGCTGCCGACCCCAAGCTGCGCGTCATGATCGTCCACGGCTGGAACGATCTCTCCTGCCCCTTCATGGGCTCCGTCCTCACCGTCGACCAGATGCCCGTAATGGGAGATCCGACCCGTGTCTCCGTGCACGAATTTCCCGGCGGTCACATGTTCTACACCCGCAACGACAGCCGCGCCGCTCTCCGCAAAGACGCAATGGAGATGTACGCCAAACACTAAAGGCAGGGAACAGGGATCAGAGAACAGGGATCAAGAATTTCAGCCAGTCAGCGGATCACTGACCATTGATCTATGACCTCGCTGATCCCTTGATCCCTTGATCCCCTGATCCGATCCTGATCACTGATCCCTATTCCCTTGACTTCCTATCCATAGATAACCTATACATAGACGCATGAAGAAACCGGACCTGCTTCCCGGCACTCTCGACATGCTCATCCTCAAAACCCTCACCCGCGCGCCCTTGCATGGCTACGGCATCGCCCAATCCATCAAACGAATGTCTGATGACGTGCTGACCGTGGAAGAAGGCTCGCTCTATCCGGCCCTGCAAAGGCTTCTTCTCCAGGGATGGGTGAAAGGCGAGTGGAAGATGACGGATACGAATCGCCGTGCACGCTTCTATACGCTCACCGCGATCGGCCGCAAGCAACTGGGGCTTGAAGTCTCGCAGTTCGAACAGATGATCGCAGCTATCGGAAGGGTATTGAGCGAGCCGGCCTGACGTTGCAATGAATCGCAAAGCTGTGCGTACCTGAATCACACGGAGGTCCGATGAACCCGTTTACTTCCTTCGCAAAAAAGCTCAACCTTCTCTTCCGCCGCAATCAATTCCATAGCGAACTCGACGAAGAGATGGCCTTTCATCGCGAGCAGGCTGAGAAGGAATTCATCGCCTCTGGAATGCCCTCCCAACAAGCCCACATCGCTGCCGCCCGCCAGTTCGGCAATGCCACCCATCTTCGCGAACAAAGTCACAGCTTCGTAGCTTTCCGTTGGGAAACGGTTGCGCAGGATCTTCGTTTTGCCCTTCGCCAGCTTCGCCACAATCCCGGCTTTGCGGTTACGGCCATCTTTATCCTTGCTCTCGGCATGGGCGTCAGCGTGGCCATCTTCGCCTTCGTCGATGCAGCTCTTATCCAGCCGTTGCCCTACATCGCCCCCAATCGCCTGATGGATGTTGCCGAAAATAGCGTAATGTTCTCGCGCTCCAATCTCTCCCGGGACGACTACCAAGACTGGAAGCGTCTCAATCACTCCTTCAGCTCTCTCGATGCCTACGCCGGAAATGGGTATTTGCTGAGTACTCCCTCTGGCCCCGAACCTGTACCCGCCGCGAGAGTCACCGACGGTTTCTTTCGCACACTCGGTGTGAGGCCCATGCTCGGTCGCGATTTTCGATCTGGAGAAG
Organism: Occallatibacter sp.; assembly: GCF_049802275.1. Classification (NCBI taxonomy): domain Bacteria; kingdom Pseudomonadati; phylum Acidobacteriota; class Terriglobia; order Terriglobales; family Acidobacteriaceae; genus Occallatibacter; species Occallatibacter sp. Next base: position 8,164 of record NZ_JBARMD010000600.1, read on the forward strand.
ACCGGCCCGGCGGCGCCAGAATCGCAATCCTCTCGTATGGCAACTGGCAAAAGCGATTTGGCAGCCGCCGCGATGTTATCGGACATTCGATGACTCTGGATGGAGACACGTACACCATCATCGGAGTCTTGCCTCGCGAATTTGCATTCGCTCCTCGCGCCAACGCGGAGTTCTACGTGCCCCTGCTTGACAAGAGCGAATGCGAATCGCGTCGCAGCTGTCACAACCTGTTTGCGGTCGGCAGGCTTCGCGTCGGAGTTAGCCCGCAGGCAGCCCTTGAAGAAATGAAAGCGATCGCCGCGCAGTTGGCCGTTCAATATCCCGGCTCCAATCAAGGGCAGGGCGCAGCGGTGCAGCCCCTGGCAAACATCATCATTGGGCCCATAAAGCCTGTTCTGCTTACTTTGCTCGCCGCATCCGGCCTGTTGCTGCTCATTGCCTCCGTCAATGTGGCCAGCCTGCTTCTCGTCAGGTCAGAATCGCGGCGTCGCGAGGTCGCTGTGCGCGGAGCCCTTGGAGCCACCTCGATCCGTCTAAGCCGGCAATTCATCACCGAAGGCCTTCTTCTGTCGGCAGCCGGATGCCTAGCCGGTGTCCTCGTCTCGAAATGGACGATGGCCATTCTCACAACTCTGATCCCAACGCCTGTGGCTGCCAATATTCCCTTTCTCTCTCACGTCGGTTTCGGTGTGCACAGCGCTCTGTTCGCATGTGTCGTCGCTCTGCTCGCCGCCGGACTCATGGCCTTGACTCCAATTCTGCGCCTTTCGTCTCTTGACTTGCGAGAAGGGCTTGGCGATGGCGGGCGCTCCGCCGCGGGACGCTTCTGGCAGCGCATCGGTGCGAATCTCGTTGTCGCTGAACTCTCCGTCGCCGTTATTCTCCTGGTCGGCGCCGGGTTGCTCGGCAAAAGCTTCTATCGGCTCCTTCACGTCGAACTCGGCATGGATCCTACTCATCTCGCGACTCTCCAGATGGCCGCGCCTGGCAAGTCCTATCCCAGGCCCGAGCAAAAAGTAGCGCTGCTCCGCGAGATCACGCGCCGCCTCTCGGCTCTGCCTGGCGTTGAATCCGTCGGCATCACCAGCGATCTGCCCGTTCAGTGCAATTGCGATACGGATTGGATTCGCATCGTCGGCAAGCCTTTTCATGGTGAGCACAATGAGGTCGACGAACGCGATGTCTCGCCCGCCTATTTCGACACCCTCAAGGCAAAGCTGATTCGTGGACGGCTCTTCACCGAAGACGACGACGCTTCAAAATCTCAGAAAATCGTCATCAACGAAGCCCTCGCCCAAAAATACTTTCCCGGCGAGGACCCCATCGGAAAAAAGATTGCAAATGGGAGTCTCGACCCCAAATCGATGCGCGAGATCATTGGAATCGTGGGCAACGTGC
>NZ_JBARMD010000601.1:0-11862 GCF_049802275.1 Occallatibacter sp.
GCCTGGGGTTGTATATCCTGACGGCATTTGCGAAGAAGTCCGGGAAGAGCGCCGAGGCAGCGATGAAATATTACCTCTTCGGCGGAATGTCGGCTGCGTTTCTGCTGTTTGGTTTCAGCTATCTGTATGGACTCACGGGATCGACAAATCTGCACCGTATGTTACTGGGACTTTATGGGCCACATGCACTTGAGGCCTCGCCGCTGTTGTATGTGGCGCTGGTGATGATTGCGGCGGGGCTGGGATTCAAAGTGGCGGCGGTGCCGTTTCACTTGTGGGCGCCGGATACCTATGAGGGCGCGCCTGCGCCGGCCGCGGCGTTTATCGCTTCGGTGTCAAAGGTGGCTAGCTTTGCGCTGCTCATTGGAATCAGCACAGCGGCATGGCACGTATTCGATGGAATGCGCGGCGGCCATGTTTCATTGGTAGTTGGACGCTATACGCAACAGGTGCAGGTTTATCACGACTTTCGGATGGCTTGGTCGCAGGTTTTGATCGTGCTGGCGGTGGCGTCGATGGTGCTGGGAAACCTGGCTGCGCTGGCGCAGTCGAGCGTGCGACGGTTGCTTGCATATTCGGCGATTGCTCATGCCGGCTACATCCTGCTGGGGCTGGCGTTCTTCTCGTATTCGTCGCAGAGTGCGCAGGCGATTTTGTATTACATCCTGACGTATGGGTTGACGACGATTGGGGCCTTTGGTGCGGTTGCGGTGGTGGAGCGCGCCGGTGGCAGCGATCGCATGGATGCGTTTCTCGGCCTCGCGAAGCGCAATGGGTTGCTGGCGGTGGTGATGATGGTACTGTTTCTGTCGCTGGCTGGGATTCCTCCTCTGGTGGGATTCTGGGCGAAGTTCAATTTGTTCGCCGCAGTGCTGAGGGTGTATCCGACGGGACTTGGCATTGGACTGGTAGCGCTGGCGGTGGCGATGAGCGCGGTGTCGCTCTACTACTATCTGCAGGTGCTGAAGCGCGTGTTTGTGATGCCTGCGGCGAATTCGTTACCGATCAAGGCGAATCACATTACGATGGGCGTGCTGGCGCTGATTGCACTGGCGGTGGTGGTGCTGGGATGCCTGCCCGAATTGCTGCAGACGTGGATGGCCGGGTTCTACGCGGGGATGTAAACTCGCGTCCTTTCAAAGACGGTCGAGAATCGTTCTCTCCCGGGTCTCAAAGTGTGACAGTTTCGCGAAACGCCCCTTTCAGTTACGCGGATGAGGCGCGCGCGGCAGGCTTCAAGAAACAATCAGAGTTTGCAAATCAGCAATTCGCGCTCATAGATCATCTCCGGGGGGAGATGATCGTGGAGTTCGATGAAGAGCTCTTCGTGCGCGATCACTTCCTTGCGCCAGGCCGCGCGATCTACGGCCATGAGCGCCTCGAAGGTTTCCTGCGCGAAGTCGAGGCCGGTCCAGTCGATGTCTTCGTACCTCGGAACCCACCCAATTGCGGTTTCGCGGCCTCGGCCATGGCCTTGTACCCGCTCGACGATCCAGCGCAGCACGCGCATGTTTTCGCTGAAGCCGGGCCAGAGGAATTTCCCGTTTTCATCCTTACGGAACCAGTTCACATTGAAGATGCGGGGGGTGACGTCGAGGCCGCGCTGCATTTTGATCCAGTGACGGAAGTAGTCGCCCATGTGATAGCCGCAGAAGGGCAGCATAGCCATGGGATCGCGGCGCACTTTGCCGACCGCACCGGCCGCGGCTGCGGTGGTTTCAGAGCCCATCGTGGCACCGATGTAGACGCCGCTGGACCAGTTGAACGCCTGGTAGACGAGCGGAAGCGTGTGAGAGCGGCGCCCGCCGAAGATAATGGCGCTGATCGGCACGCCCTCGGGAGATTCCCAGGCGGGGTCCATCGTAGGGCATTGCGATGCGGGCGCGGTGAAGCGTCCATTGGGATGCGCCGCGGTGCTGCCGTTCTTCTTGCCGATGGCGGGGGTCCACTGCTCGCCGCGCCAATCGCGGCATTCAGCAGGCGGCTTCTCGGTCATGCCTTCCCACCACACTCCGCCGTCGGGAGTGAGCGCGACATTGGTGAAGATTGAGTTGCGCGATAGCGCCGCCATTGCCGACGGGTTCGTTCTCACGCTGGTTCCGGGAGCGACTCCAAAGAATCCATACTCAGGATTGATGGCTCTCAATCGGCCACTAGCGTCCGGTTTGATCCAGGCAATGTCGTCGCCGACCGTCCACACCTTCCAGCCGTGCATGGACTTGGGCGGAATCAACATGGCGAAATTGGTTTTGCCACAGGCAGAAGGGAATGCTGCAGCAACGTAGGTCTTTTCGCCTTCCGGGCTTTCGACACCGAGGATGAGCATGTGTTCAGCCATCCAGCCTTCGTCGCGGGCGATGTTGGAGGCTATGCGAAGAGCGAAGCACTTCTTGCTGAGGAGGGCATTGCCGCCGTAACCGGAACCGTAGGACCAGATTTCGCGGCTCTCAGGGAAGTGCACGATGTACTTGGTGTCGTTGCAGGGCCAGGGGACATCCTTCTGGCCAGGCTTGAGCGGCACGCCCACAGTGTGCATGCAGGGGACGACGCGCTTCTCGTCCTTATCGATCTCGGCGAAGACGGGCGCGCCGATTCGGGCCATGATGCGCATGTTGACGACGACGTATGGAGAATCAGTGAGTTGCACACCAATGCCGGACATGGGCGAGCCGACGGGGCCCATGCTGAAGGGGAGAACATACATGGTGCGGCCCTGCATACAGCCTTTGAAGAGCTGCTTGAGGCGACGGCGCATCACATAAGGGTCTTCCCAGTTATTCGTCGGGCCGGCGGCATCGCGCGAAAGCGAACATATAAAGGTACGGTCTTCCACGCGGGCCACATCGTTCGGGGACGAGCGCGCATAAAAACATCCGGGCCATTTTTTCTGATCGAGGCGCGTGAATGTGCCCGAAGACACGAGGCGATCGCAGAGGAAGTCGTATTCCGCCTGAGAACCATCGACCCAGTGGATGGAGTCGGGACGGCAGAGTTCTGCCATCTTTTCGACCCATCGAATAAGGTGTTTATTGGTGGTTGGCGGAGTTTGAACTGTGGACGCCTCGTGGTTAAGAGCGGACTGCTTCATATTGCTATAGTTCTCCTGCGCTGTCTCTCTGTTACAGGCTACAGAAACTGCGGTGGCTACGGAAGTGAAGAAACTGGCTTTCCCTTGGATGCAACAGTCTATCGCAGTGCATGCCCGGGAAATTGTGATCTAGAACTCGTGATGTTGGTCGATGACTTCGGCGATTGTGTTTGGTTCGGGATTAGCGGCTTCGGCCTGGCTTCGTACTTTGGCAACGGCGAGCCAGTTGTCCTTGTGTCGATGCTCGGCCATCCAGGGTGGAAGAGGCATGCACAGATGTTCACTGAGCGCGGCGGCGTAGCTCTCATATAAGGCTCGCAGATCGCGGAGCCGTTCGTAAGACTCGCCATCGCGGCACACACTGACGCCGCTCTGGCAGAGAAGTTTATAGAGCTGTTCGTAGCTTTCGCGCGGCAAACGATCTGGGATGTCCTGTTTCGGTTTGATGGAGAAGACCTGCGCGAGGTCGACCACGGCATGACGCGCCATGGCGAAAGTTAGCTGCGCCTGGCGCGCTTCATGTCCACGAACACCGGCGATGAGCAACGCCGATGTATCGAGCATGGCGGTAAGCGCGCTGAGCCAGCTCTGGTTGGTGTGCTGCGAACGGAAATAACAAAGCAAGGTGTAGGAGATGTGGCTTTCGAGCAGTTCGGCAGACCAGCGCTCCCACTCGGAGAGCAGACTGGCGAGGGCGCTTTCGGCCCCATCAAAAGAGTGCCGACGCAACAACTCCGCAGCCGTGGGAGGCGATCCGGCACGGGCATCGAGTAACGAGATGCTGACTTCGCGCCGGGAGAACGCTCCATAAAGGACGGGGAAGTAGCCCATGACGATGGCGAGAAAGCCGAAGCCGGTACCGGCTTCACATGTGGAGAGGGCGCGCGCAATCTGCGCATGGGGCGTGACGTCGCCGAGTCCCAGCGTGAAAAAGTTGGTTCCGCTGACATAGAGATCGGACAGATACCCGATGTGCTCCGACGCGTCGCTGAAGGGGCTGCCAAGGGAGTAGTAGATCAGCGAGTAACCGAGGACCATGCCACAAGCCCACACCACCAGCAGAAAGATCAGGGACAGCGGTCCATAAAAGCTGAGTGCAGTTTCGCGCTTGCGGGGATGGCGGATTCTGACGGCAACAAGGCGCCATGGCATCCAGGTGAGGATGTAGAAGATACGGGTGAGGCGTAGGCGGCCCGCAGCCCGGCGCGGCAGGATGATGGTCTGGAACGCATCCAGCAGCACCACCAAGACACAGAGGACTCCCAGCAGCATCGTGACGACTTGCATTGACCCTCCGGCGGCGCATTTTGGGGTGGCTGAATGCGCAACGCCCGATTACCGTATCCTAGCTGAGTCAGGCATTGGCAGGCCCCATGATTGAACTTGGAAAGGCGCTTCTCGGTCTCGGGCTCCTGCTGGCGGTGATTGGTGCGGTGCTGCTGATTGCGGCACGCTTCGGGTTGCCGCTCGGCCGGCTGCCCGGCGATTTCGCGTATCGCGGCAAGAATGTCTCGTTCTTCTTTCCGCTTGGCACGTCGATCCTGATCAGCGTCATTCTTTCGATTCTCTTCTATCTCATCTCGCGATTTCGCCGTTGAGGCAGTGCTATCTGACGCTGCCGCGGCGGATCAGGTGCAGCGCGCCAGCTGTCTCGCGCACGGAGGTCAGGGGAGGGCGACCTTTCCCTTAAATCCAAAGTAAACGCTATCTACCCATCCCCTGCAGCATCAACTGCCGTTCAGTGACGACCATCACACACCCTCAGCCGGTTGGCTGAGATAGCGTTATTGGCGGTCTACTGAAACGATTTAGGCGGGGCATTTCAGGCATTCGCCAGTGAGCCATTCAACTCAGCGATGATCTCGCTCGATGGCCATCGAATTTGTGTGATTGCTTCGTTTGTGCGTGCGGGTAGCCGATAGATGGTGGCAGCTCAGAAAGTCAGCTGAAGCCATGTTGAGTCGAGAGACATTGCAGCACCGGCTAGAGTGCAATTCGATGGAGAGAATCTCCAGAGTCGGCGAAAGAGCCGAGCTTTCAGATCGAAAGCAAAATGCACTTTCCAGGCTGCAGTAACCAGACAGTATCACTTCGGAATAGGAGAGTCAGATGGAAGTGAAATCAATTCAAAGGATCTGCAGGGTCCTTTTGCTACCGTTGTTGTTTGCATTGGCAAGCGTGGGGTTGCATGCGCAGGCCAATTCGAACATCACCGGCATCGTTTCGGACCAGACCGGAGCAGTCGTCGCGGGAGCGAAGGTTGTTCTGACTGATCCAGCCACGGGCGCAATTAAAACAACGATAACGGGCGACACCGGTCTGTACGAAATTGCCGGTTTGAACGCAGCAAACTACAACATGACGGTCACGGCGAAGGGATTCCAGACATTTGTACAGAATGGAATCGTCGTCAACGTGTCAGCAACATTTCGTGTTGACCCCAAGCTCACGGTTGGCTCGGAAGCAACAACGGTCACTGTTGAGGCCAACGCCCTGACGGTGCAAAGCGATTCAAACGTTGTGAGCACGCTGATCAACGAGCAGCAAATTACCGAACTCGCGACCAACGGCCGCAACATCGTCGCACTTGCGACATTGGGACTCGGCGTCAGCGGCAACCTGCCGGACTCGAACACGCCGACTTCAGTAGGCTCGAGCTTTGCAATCAGCTTCAACGGTCTGAACCAGGCACACAATATCTGGCTGATCGATGGCGGCGAAGCATATGACCGCGGTTCCGGCGGCAAATCGTCCATGATGCCTTCGCAGGATGCATTGGGCGAATTCACAGTAATGGCCAGCAACTATCCACCGGACTACGGTATCTCTTCAGGCGGCACGATTTCGATGTCGATCAAGAGAGGCACGCAGGCTTTCCACGGTACGTTGTGGGAATTCGTTCGCAACGACGCCCTTCAGGCACACAACTATTTCGATGCCCCCGGCGCGAATAAGCCGGAACTTCGTCTGAACATTTTCGGCGGCAACCTTGGTGGTCCGCTGTACATTCCTCACGTTTACAACGACAACAAGCAGCGGACATTCTTCTTCGTCAACGAAGAGTGGCGCAAAATCGTGCAGGGCAGCGCACCGGCCGGCATTCACGCGATTCCGGACTCGAACTTCATTACTTCGGCGCAGGACTTTACCTACGTCGCTCCGGCCTACAACTCGGGCCATCAGATTGTGGTTCCGAACCCGGCTCCGGGCACGGCGCTCGCAGCGGCGATTGCAGCGGATGGACTCACACCAGGCAGTCCATTCCCAGGAAACGTCGTCAAGGCAAACTTGCTTGACGCTGTGGCCCTCCAATTCAACAGCGTTGGAGGAATTCCGAAGGCGAACGTTTCAGGCGACCTGATCTCGGTTTCGAGCAAGCAGCCGACCAACGTCCGTGAGGACCTCTTCCGCATCGATCACAACATCAATGACAAATGGCAGCTCTTTGGCCACTACATTGGCGACTCGGTTAGCCAAACCTATGCCACGTCAATGTGGAGCGGTGACAGCTACCCTACAGTTGGCTCGAACTTCAGCAACCCATCGTGGAGTTCAGTAATCAAGCTGACCGGTTCTCTCACGCCGAATGTGCTTCTTGAGGCCGCGTTCAATTTCAACGGCAACAAGATCAGCATTCTACCTTCGGGAACCGCCTATCAGAAACCGTCCGGCTGGTCGGGACAGTCGTTCTTCCCGCAGACGTCCGCTGCTGACAATCGTTTACCCAGCGTGAACCTTGGTTCGTATGGAACACAATTCGACCCATGGTCACAGCCCTGGAAGAACGCCGCTATGGACTACGCCGAAGTGTTTGGCCTCTCGGTCACGGAAGGCAAACACACGATGAAATTCGGCGGCGGCTACAACCGCTACACCAAGAACCAGCAGATCTTCGGAAACAAAAACGGCTACTTTAACTTCAGCGACAACTGGGACAAAGGCGCGCCGACAACGGCGAACCTTACTGGCGACTCATACATCGACTTCCTGATGGGATTGAGCACCGGCTATTCGCAGTTGCAAAACCAGGACATCCGTCACTACGTGAATCAGACGGTTTCGGCATATGCAGAAGACAATTGGCATATTTCGAGCCGCTTGAGCCTGCAGTACGGTATTCGCTATGATGCGATGCCGCATGCGTGGGAACGGAACAATCTGCTGGCGAGCTTCGATCCGAAGCAGTACCAGGCAGGACAAGCCCCGACGGTCGATCCCTCGACGGGTGCGTTCTGTACCGCCGTTTCTGGTACTTGCCCGAACGTCAGCGCTGGATTGCAAACCTATCAAGGTGCGCAATTCTATCTGAATGGCGTAACCATCGCCGGACAGAACGGGACGCCAACTGGTATGACAAAGAACTTCTACAAGACTGTCATGCCTCGCCTCGGGTTTTCGTATGACGTGACGGGGAATGGCAAGACCGTTCTTCGGGGCGGCTTTGGTACGTTCTTTGAGCGTATGCAGGGCAACGACGTTTACAACATTGCAGCGGCGGCGCCGTTCTCGAACACGCCGAGCCTGAGCAACGTCGGATTCGCAAATCCATTCGCGAGCTGGCAAACCGGCGCCACCTTACCATCGACGAGCTTGCCGGTCGTGCCGCAAGGCATGACGACCATCGATACCAACTACCCAGCTCCAGGTGTTGCGCAATACAGCCTGGGCGTGCAGCGTGAGATCGTTCCTTCTTTGATCTTCATGACGCAGTATGTGGGTAATATCGGGTGGCATCAGAACGTTATATTCCCGATCAATCCGTTCCCGCTGGGCACAAATATGGCAACTCGCCAATTGGCAGGCGCCGGGAAACTCACAGGTGCGCAGACAACACTGGCTCGGACGTTCCCTGGGTTCAACGGAATCAGCCAGGAATCGAACATTGCCACCTCAAGCTACAACAGCTTCCAGGCTGGACTCCGTCAGCAGAGCCGGCACGGTCTGAGTTTCGAAATCGACTATACGTATGCACACGAAATCGATACCCAGGTAGGCAGCTCGGATCTGAACACATCCACGAACCCGTTCAATCTGAAGTATGACAAGGGATCTGGCTCGCTCGATCGTCGCCAGATTTTCAGTGCGAACTATGTCTGGCAGATACCGTTGTTCGCGCACTCCAAGGGATTGGCGCACGCGATAATCGGCGGTTGGGAACTCTCCGGTACAGTGATCTCTGAGACTGGTCTGCCATGGGCCGGCAACAACGCTCCGAGCGATGGTGGCAGTGATACCGTCGGCCTGGGCGGCAACTACACCATCCGTCCTAACTTCACGGGCAAGGTGCATTATCCGAAGGCGAGAAACGCCAGCGGCGTCTACCAGTATGTCTCGGCAGCCGGATTCACGCAGCCAGTGGCGGCGTGGAACGGCGGTCAGAACCTGGGATTCGGCAACGCGGGCAGGGACATCGTTGTTGGTCCCGGTCGCACCAACTTCAACACGAACCTCTACAAGTCGTTTGCGATCACCGAGCGTGCACACTTTGAGTTCCGCTGTGAATCGTATAACACGTTCAATCACACGCAGTTCAATAACTTTCACAACAACATTACCGGAAGCGATTTCGGCAATGTGAGCGGAGTGCAGGATCCAAGAACCTTCGAACTCGCAGGCAAGCTGGTCTTCTAGTTCGAACCTGAACCATTGGGGCGCGATGGCCTTTGCCATCGCGCCCTGTTTTTTAGAGTGCAGATCCCCAGCAAGCTGTTCCAACTGCCGACGCCAGTGCGGAGAGCTACACAGATCCCTTTGACCAGGGCGCCAAGTTCATACGACAACATGCAAGACTGATGCGCGTTACATGAGTGTCAGCGTAACGGTAGTGGCGTGATTGACCCCATTCGTCGAGTGGGCGTTGACGGTGACATTGACTATCGTCTTTTGGGCGGATGTCGTCTGACTTGAGTTCAGGGCCGTATGTCCGCCGCATCCGATGGCTCCGGCGCCGAGAATCACGATTGCCAGGAACAGCGCCGACGCGGAGAGCAGCTTGAGGAGCCTTCTGCGCTGCTTCGAAGAAATCCAAAACAGAAGAGGAAAGAGCGCCAGGGCGAATGGCGCACGTGAGCGAATCTCGTTACCCGAACCTGCGGCAAGCGGAGCAGTGTGTATCGTCATCTGCACCACCGAGGTGCCGTCAGGCTGCTTTGCCGGTGTGCCGAAGGAGCAGGTCGAGCCGGCCGAGAGTCCAGAGCAGTCAAGTGAAGGAATTTGGTCGAAGCCGTTCTTCGGTGTAATCAGGAGGGCAACGTCGACGCTCTGGCCGGGAGAAGCAGAGATGCTCGATGGGGTGGCTTTGACCTCGAAGTCAGGGCCCATGATGTTAACGGTGACTGCGTTCGAGCTTGATCCGCCGAAAGAACTGTCGCCTGCGTAGCTGGCTGTGACGGCGTCGTTGCCAGGCGGCAAGGTGTCCGTTGTGAGGTAAGCGTTGCCATTGGCGAGGGCGGCAGTGCCGATTTTGCTTTTTCCCATGAGGAAGTCCACGCTGCCCGTTGGAATTGCCGAACCAGAAATTGTCGCAACGGTTGCTGTCAGGCAGATCGTAAAGCCCTGGTCAGCTTGCGGGGTCGAGGAAGCCAGAGCAGTTCTGGTGGCGAGCGCGCCCGGAGAGGGAACTGGATTGGGCGCAGCAACCAAAGGGTTAACGGTGATAGCGACGGAGTTCGAATTGGACGGATTGAAGAGTGAGGCGCCGGCGTAGGTGGCGGTAATGGAATCCAAGCCGGCCGGAAGCGATGATGTGGTGAGCGTCGCAGTCCCTGCAGTCAGCATCACTGTGCCGATATTGGCTGAGCCGTTAAAGAAAGTGATGGAGCCAGTTGGAGTTGTATTGCCGCTGGCCTGCTTTACCGCGGCCGTCAGGGTAACCGCCGAATTCTGAGTGATGCCTGTCGATGAGGTCGTCAGCATTGTCGATGTTTTGACGGCGACAGCGTTGACGGTGACGGCGACGATAGCGGAGGTGGACCTGTTGAAGGTAGAGGTACCGGCGTAAGACGCAGTAAGTGAGTTGGCGCCCGCGGGGAGAGATGCAATCGTGATCGTTGCGGAACCGGCTGAGAGCTGCGCCGATCCGATCACTGCGGAGCCGCTGAAGAAAGTGACCGAGCCGGTGGGCGCGATGGTGCCGCTGGCTTGCTTGACGATGGCCGTCAGTGTCAACGGCGAGTTCTGGGTGATGCTGATTGCGGATGGGGTAAGTGCTGTGACCGTGTTAACGGCGGTAGGAGCAGCAAGACTAACAGTGACAGACACGATGTTAGAGCTGGAAGCCTTGAAGGAGACAGCGCCGGAGTAAGCGGCAGTGACCGAGTCGGTTCCAACGGGGAGTGCCGATGTAGAGATGCTTGCGATTCCGGAAGAGAGCGTCGCGGATCCGAGTGAGACTGTGCCGCTGTAGAACGTCACGGTGCCCGTCGGGAGAGCAGCGCCACTGGCTGGCTTCACTGTCGCCGAGAGGGTGACCGTCCCATTTTGCGTGAGGGCAGACGAGGACGACGCCAATGTCGTAGTGGTGCTGACTGCGGCAGAATTCACGGTGATAGGAATGACATTGGAAGTGGATGCAAGAAAATTTGTCGTTCCTGCGTAAATGGCGGTGACAGAGTCGGTTCCAACAGGGAGTGCAGATGTAGAGATGCTTGCGATTCCAGAAGAGAGCGTCGCCGATCCGAGGGGGGTCGCGCCGCTGTAGAAGGTGACCGAGCCCGTGGGAGCACCGGTTCCGCTTGCTGGCTTCACTGCTGCAGAAAGAGTGACGGGCGTGCCTTGCGTGATCGTCGAGGCGGAAGAGGAGAGTGAAGCACTTGTCCCGATGACGGCCGGGTTGGCAGTGACCGTCAGATTGAAGGTAGCAGAATGCACGCGATCGCCACTGATGGCCCATAAAGTGACCGGCACAGTTTGCGCAGTGGATGTGGACGATGCCGTGAGTGTCAGGGTGGAGTAGCCGTTGGTCAGGCTCTGGTTGCTGAAGGATGCCGTTACGCCCGTGGGCAATCCGGAGACACTGAGATTCACTGCGCCAAAGTTGAAGGAGTTTACACGAACGTTTGCAGTCGCAAGACCGGATGTCATGGTGTAGGAGCCGCTGTCAACACTGACATTGAGGTCGGGGTAAGCTGCGGAGGGCGGTGCGCAGGATGATGCTGGCGACGCACTTGGTTCTGCCCATGTGGAGTTGTAATCGGCTCCGGTGGCAGTCTGCCAGCCGACGAGGTCAACGTTTTTGCCATTGGCAATGCGGAATGCGTTCGGCGTGCCGGGGTCGTACCAAGTATTGAAGCTGGATTTCACCGTGCTGGTGAAGTCGGTCCAGTCCGTTCCGCTGACGTACGTGCCGAAGACATACTGCCCGGGAAGCGCATCGATAAACTCGTTGCCGGACATCGTGGTTCCCGTTGTGACAAGGTTGTAGACTTGGCCCGTCTGCCAGTTAGTGGTGCTGATGCCACCTGCGGTTCCGGCAAGATAGAACTGTGCCTGGTATTTGTTGGTTGCGCCGTTGTTGTAGAAGACGTTGTTGTCGACAGTCAGTTCCTGAGTGTTGAGGACATTTACGCCGACTCCGCTGGAGCAAAGGTGGCTGTTCTCAAGAGTGACGGGGCCTTCGTTGCGCTCGAGCTGAAGCGCGGCGTTGTAACTTCCGACAAGCGTGGCGTTGTTGATGGTGATGTTCTGGTTGTCGGTATCGAACCAGAGGCCCTGTGCCTGATTGTTATAGGAGAGGTGCCCCTGGACAGAGGTGGTTCGCATCTGGAAGAACTTCG
>NZ_JBARMD010000602.1:0-12589 GCF_049802275.1 Occallatibacter sp.
GAGCGGTGTGTCGCAGCCTGTGCAGATTCTCGACGAGCCGCCGTCGCCTGCGGCTGCAGTTGCACCCGAACCACCTGCAAAGGTTGGAGCGCCCGCAGCCTTGGCTGCACCGGCAGCTCCGCGAAGCCCTTCAGTGCTCACGATTACTCCGCGTGCGCCGGATGCTCCGCCGGTGCTGGCGATTATGCCACTGAGCCCCGCGCGTCGCGAATTGATGATGAAAGCGCTGAAAGACAGCGAGCTCGCACGGAAGAACATGATCATGGTTGCGCCGATGGCGCCGACGATGGCAATCATTGCGCCGCGCGCCAGCTACGGTGTGGGGTACGGATACGGAGTAGGGCAGAGCACTACTACCGAGAGCGGGAACTCGTCGTATAGCAGCAATGGCAAGCATTCCGGTTATCACTACTCGTATTCGTCCAATGGACAGTCGTATGCGGTGATCCGCGGCGGCGACAAGGAACATATGACGTTCTCAGGCGACTGGATCGAAGGGCGGCGCGAAGAGATCGATAAGGCGCGCAAACAGGCGCACGGGGACTTTCTGTGGTTCACGCACGATGGCAAAGCCTACTTTGTCGACGATCCCGCGATCCTGAATCAGATCGAAGCGATGTACAAGCCGATGGAGGCGCTGGGGGCGCAGCAGGAAGCTCTTGGCAAGCAGCAGGAGGCACTCGGCAAACAGCAGGAAGAAATTGGGCGACAACAGGAAGCTGTGAGCGTTCCGACACCGGACATGAGCAAGGAGATCGCAAAGATCGATGAGGCGATGGCAAAGTTGAAGGCGAACGAGGGAAAGAATATGACGCAGGAACAGTTCGCCGATCTGCAGGAGAGGCTCGGAGAATTGCAATCCCGAATCGGTGAGATACAAGGGCGGATCGGCGAACGGCAAGGGGAATTCGGCACCAGGATGGGCGAGCTTGGGGAAAAAATGGGCGCACTGGGAGCGCAGCAGGGTCGTCTGGGAGCCGAGCAGGGAAGGATAGCCCAGGAAGCGGACCAGAAGGTGAAGTCGATTATTAATGAGAGCCTGCAGAATGGAAAAGCGCATCCGGTGCAGTAGCTGAGGATTTCGATGGGCGGGCCGCGATAAAAGCGCTGGAATCCCGCCCATTATGGGGCTCTGCCGCCGGGGCATGCAACCGCGTTGCCCCTAAATGGAAAGGGATTTTGCAGGAACGCAATATCGCCGTCGTATGGCGGGCGTGTAATCTGATGGGACAATCAGGAGGAAGATCACGATGTCCCTTTCGCCACGTCTTGCCGTTGCGTCACAGAGTTACAACCTGAACGCCAGTTTTCTGAAACAGGGTCTTGCGGGACTGAGTGATGCGGATTGGCTGACGAGGCCGAATGGTCACTGTAATCACATCCTGTGGATCGTAGGACATCTTGCGTACTCGCGGTCGATGGTTCTGGCGCGGCTGGGCGACGCGTGGTCGAAACCGTGGATGCATCTTTATGCGCGGGGCGCGAAGTGCGTGGAATCGCCGGAGGCTCCCACTCCCACGGAGATGACAGAGGCGTGGGAGGAATCCTGTATTCGGCTCAATGCAGCGCTTGAGTCTGCTTCAGATGATCTGCTCGACATGCCTGCTCCGAAGCCGGGTCCGCCGAGTGCCGATGGAAAACTTTGTGGCACGGTGAACTTCATGGCTCTGCACGAGACCTATCACGTGGGCCAAGCGGCTTTCGTGCGTTCGTGGCTGGGGAAGCCGGGCGTGATGGGTTAAGCAGGTGTTCAACGAGACTGATTGTTCGCTGCAGCACGAGGAAAGATTGAAAACCTGCTGGTCACATCGTCCTTTCCCACCCGAGCGGAGCTCGGATGGGGCACCCGCGTTCGTGCCGAGGTCGGGAGTTTTACGACAGATCCTCCGACTGCAGGCGTCTTACCACCGATGCTCAGGAGACCAGCGCTCTTAGATTGATAACATGCAGCCTAATGGTTGCACTTGATCGTTAGAGTTGGACGAGTTTGGTTTCGAGCAGAGCTTCAATGGTCATAAGGGCGTCGAGAACTGCGCTGGAAACTGGCGCGTCCACTTGCACAACTGCGAGAGCCTTGACGGGCTTGTCGCCTGTTCGTTCGCGGCCGAGGGCGAAATTCGCGATGTTGACGCCTTGCTCGCCGAGGATGGTTCCGATCTTGCCGATGACGCCCGGAACGTCGAGATTGCGGCATACAAGCAGATTGCCTTCGAGTGGCGCTTCAATGTCGATGCCGTCGAACTCAAGCAGGCGCGGCTGCTCGCCGTGAATTACAGTTGCCGTGGCGTGGCTGGCACCTGCGGATGTGTGCAGGTTGATGGTGAGGACGGTTGCCGCTCCGCCGCGATGGCTCTCTTCTCTTTCCTCGTGCACACGGATGCCGCGCTCTTGTGCAATTGCTGCGGAATTGATGCGATTCACATTCTCTGAGCCCTGCAGAAGGCCTTCGATAGCAGCGTTGCGCACAAGATCGGTTTTGGCTTCGGCGAGCGCACCGCCGTAGGTGAGATCGATGGCCTCGATTCCGCATTTGCACGCCTGCGCAAGGAACGATCCGAGACGACCAGCGAGGTCGATGTAGGGCGCGAGCTGGACGTACTCTTCGTGGCTCAGCGAAGGCAGGTTCACCGCGTTCTGGACTACGCCGAGTTTGAGATATTCGCGCACCTGCATGGCGATCTGAAGGCCGACGGCCTCTTGTGCCTCGGCTGTGGAGCCTGCGATGTGAGGAGTGAGAATGACATTGTCGAATTCAGCGTAGGGTGAGTCTTTCGGTGGCTCGACGGTAAACACATCGAGTGCGGCGCCGCCGACGTGGCCTGATTTGAGCGCAGCGACGAGTGCCGCTTCGTCAACCAGTTCACCGCGCGCGCAGTTGATGATGCGAACGCCCTTCTTCATCAGGGCGAGAGATTTTGCATTGATGACCCCGGCGGTTTGCGGCGTCAGGCCGACGTGAAGCGTGATGTAGTCCGAGCCGGCGATGACTTCATCAAGTGCAACCAGGCGGATGCCATTTTCGCGGGCGATGGCGGCGGAGACGAACGGATCGCTGCCGATGATATCGAGACCGAAGCCACGGGCACGGCGAGCAACTTCAAGCCCGATGCGGCCGAGGCCGAGGATGCCGAGGGTTTTGCCGCGCAGTTCCGCGCCCTGGAGGCTCTTCTTCTCCCACTTGCCGGCGTGCATGGTGCTATTGGCCGTGGGGAGTTTGCGGGCAAGCGCCAGCATAAGGCCGATTGTGAGCTCAGCGACGGCGACAGCGTTGGCGCCGGGAGTGTTCATGACAACAACGCCGCGGCGCGTGGCAGCTTCGGCATCGATGTTGTCGACTCCTACACCGGCGCGGCCAATGACGCGCAGTTTCGGCGCGTGCTCCATCAGTGCGTCGTCAACCTGGACGGCGCTGCGGACGACGAGAGCATCGGCGTCTGCGAGTGCAGCGGGCAGGCCATTTGGCAACTGGTCGTGTGTGAGGACTTCCCATCCAGGTTCGGCTGCAAAAACGGCGAGGGTTGCGGGGGATACCTTTTCCGCCAGAACGATCTTCATCTTGTCTCCCTTGGCCGCGGTGGCGGACCCGGTTTCAAATTCGTCGAAACGGATGTTGTGTTTCTCGCAGAGCAGGTCGAACATGCGGACGACGGCTGCATGTGGCTTGCCTTCGCCGCGCTCGTACTTGGTTATCGAATTTGGATGCACGCCAAGCAACTCGGCCATCTGATAGGAGTAGAGGTCGAGTTGCTTGCGCGCGATGAGAAGTTTTTCGCCGAAACTCAGTTCCGTCATGTTGATTCCTTTAGTGGAAGCGGAGTTAGCGGTGTTAGCCGCGCTTCGCGCGTGTTGGCGGCGTTAGCAAAGGCGTTTCGACACCAAGCCTAACTCCGCTAACGCCGGAACGGCGCTAACTCCGCCAGCTCCGCTATCCCTTCGCCGCTTCCGCGTACACCTTTTGCGCTGCCGCCACTGCCTGGCCGTATTCGACTTTGAGTCCCAGAGTGTCCTTCGCGATGTGCTCCATGGCGCCGAGAAAGGCAATGGTGTCGAGGTAGTCGAAGAAGCCGAGATGCGCGACGCGGAAGATCTTTCCCTGCATCTCTCCCTGTCCGTTGGCCGTGACCAGCGCGAACTTCGCTTTCAATGCTTTCACTACTGCGCCGGAATCCATCCCTTCAGGAACGGCAACAGCGGTTGCGGCCGCAGCGGGCGCAGTCGGTGCAAAGAGTGTGAAGCCGAGAGCGACAAGTCCGGCGCGAGTGGCCGCGGCGTTGACCTGCGCGTTATCGATCAGGGCAATGCGCCCCTTCTCGAGATCACCGCCGGCCTGTCCGGCGATGTAGTCGAGCGCGGCACCAAGCCCGGCTATCAGAGCAACTGCGGGGGTGTACGCGCTTTCTCCCTTTACGGCGTTCTTGCGCTCCTTGCGGAGGTCGAAGTAGTAGCGCGGGTTCTTCGACTTCTCCATCGCCGCCCAGGCTTTTTCGCTGACGCTGAGATAGGCAAGGCCGGGAGGAATCATGACAGCTTTTTGCGAGCCGCCGATGAGGATGTCGATGCCCCAGGCGTCCACATCGAAGTGCGTGGTGCCGAGTCCGGTGATGCCGTCAACGACAAGAAGCGCGTCGGGTGCGACTTCGTGAATCACCTTTGCGATGGCTTCAATGTCGTGTCGGACCGCGGTGGAGGTTTCAGTGGCCTGCACGTAAACCGCGCGGTGCCCGGGCTTGAGAGCCTCACGGATATCGGCGAGGCTAAAAGTTTGTCCGTAAGGCGCGGTGAGAACGTCGGGCTCGCATCCGAAGGCTTTGGCAAGTCCAGTCCAGCGTTCACCGAATTTTCCAGCGGTAAGAACCAGGACTCGATCGCCGGGCGACGTGAGATTTGAAACCGAGGCTTCCATCGCGCCAGTTCCGGAGGACGAAAGCAGGAGGACATCGTTCTTCGTTCCCACGAAGATCTTTAGCTGTGCGAGCACCTTCTGGAAGAGGGCGCGGAACTCGGGAGTGCGATGGTGCATGTCGGCTGCAGCCATGGCGAACTGAGCGGCGGGCAGCAGCGGCGTCGGACCGGGGGTAAAAAGACGGGTCTTGCGAATCATGGACTTAGCCTCCTGGAGCGATTGATTAGCAGTCGGTGGCAGGTGGAATGAATCCAGCAACCGAAATCACATAATACACATATTTGTGATTTATGTGAAATTATGCTGTGCAAAAATCGAGTACGTGGAAAAGTCCGGATACGGGCTACAGGTGGCCGCCCACCGTGAACTCGGAGAGTGCCGGCAATTTCGTGGCGCACAAGAAAGGCCCCCGGGAATCCTCCGGAGGCCATGCGGATTTTCAACCCCGCCCAACGTTAGCGATGTCCGCCACCACCGTGGAAGCCGCCAAAACCTGCTCCGTTGTGGAAGCCTTCGAAGCCTCTGCTGTTGTGGAAGCCTTCGAAGCGGCCCGGATTTGCGCGAACCGTTCCACCGACAACCCCGTGATGGATTGTGCCGGCGTGTCCATACCGGTAGTGGCCGTAGTAGCCGCCGTAGAATCCTCCGCCATAGGGATAGAAGCCACCCCAGCCAAAGGGATAGAATCCCCAACCGAATGGGCTGGCGAAAGGACCGAACCCCATGTAGGCGAAGTTGTAGGCCCATGGGTCCCAGTACCAACCGGGGCCTGAATAGGGACCGGCGTATTGAACGGCCATCTGATTGTTGGCCTCCGCCATGTACTCCGAGCGCAGGCTGTTCCAGTTGTAGAGTTCATCTTTGGCGTCGTTCTCGTTGAAGTCGCCCGGTTTTTCCTTGGCAAGGGCCTGTTCATCATTCAGAGCAAACTCATGGTGGCCCTTGATCTTGATCCATTTGTTGTCGTCGACCTGCACATGCGCTTCGCCTTTGAAGACCATGACTTCAGGCTTGTCGGCGTCGAATTCGTAGTAGCCGCGCTTGTTGAGGCGCGTGGTTACGTTATCGTCGATCACCTGCAGATCGTTCTGGTCGTGAATCTCGTCCACTTCGATCCCGGCGCGACCTTTATCGAGCGCCACCTGCGTGAGCGTCAGGTCAGGCGAAACCATTTTGGCGGTGCTGTTATCGTCCAGACGTAGAAAAACACCCGGAGTCAACAGGATTTCGGCCTTGCCGTTCGCGGTGGTGATTTTCTGGCCAGGTTGCAGGGTTGCGTTTCCAACTTCCTGTGTGTTTAATTGCGATCCCTCTAAATAGACAGAGCCTTCAACGTAGTTCACGGTGCCAGGGACCGCTTGCCTGGCTTGGTTCCCTTGATCCGCGGCAAACAACGGAGACCCCATAAGTCCCAAACCGAGCAGAGCAAGTAATGTCATTGATCGGCTTTTCATTCTCTATAACCCTCTACGAATTAGATTGCGCCGCTGGCAAAAAAGTCGCAGTTGTGTATTGCAGCGGTTCCCACTGCAGTATCGTAATAAACCGTTTTTGTAGAAGGTTTTGATCATGTGAAAACTGAAGATTTGTATCGCGCAACGTTGTTACGAGTACGACGACGCGGAAATCCTGATTCATTGATTTGGCAAGCGATAGACTAGATGAGTTGAACAATTCGACGAGTGATTGTGAGGAGCCACGATGGACGCAGGCGTACTGGAAGCGGAGATCAGCAAGCAGGTGATTACCGCATTGAAATTGCACGATGCGGAGCGCACGCAGACTCTGCGGCTGATCAAGAACGCACTGAAAAACAAGGCGATTGAAAAGCGTGAGGCTCTGACGCCGGTTGAAGAACAGCAAGCGCTGGCCACGATGATCAAACAGCGGCGCGACTCGATCGATCAATTCACGAAAGGCAATCGCCCGGAACTGGCCGCAAAAGAAGCTGCGGAGATCGTGGTGATCGAAGAGTTTCTGCCGAAGGCGCTGGACGAAGCTGGACTGCGGGCGCTGGTTGCGGAGGTGATTGCCGAACACGCGAACTTGACTGGCCGCGCGCCAACGTCGAAGGACATGGGACCGGTGATCAAGGCCGTGCAGGCACGGCTAGCGCAAGCGGGCGCACGCGCGGAAGGTCGCGTCGTAAGCGACCTGGTGAAGCACGGGCTTGCCGGGTAGTTGAGCGCTGCTGGTCTACTGTGCGCTGGAGTCGTCGAACATGCGTGAGCAGAGGACGGGATTCCGCGCGGAATAGCCCGTTGTATTCGTCGATCTGGGGCCCCCAGACACATCCTATCTGGGTTTATCGGTCAGCTTGCGCGGATGCTCTTCGTGCAATTCGTGGTGCAGTTCGTCCACCTTTCCCTTAGCCTTTTCGAGGGCTCGTTTTCCGGCAGGTGTGATCTTATATAGACGTCGTCGGCGGCCATCAACGTGATCGAAGGCAGAGCGCAGCAGGCCCGATCGCTCTAGTCCGTGCAGAAGAGGATAGAGCGTACCGGGGCCGATGCGGTAGTCGTGGTGCGCGAGTTCCTTCATCATGGCGAGTCCGAAGATGGGCTCGTGCACGGCGTGCAGCAGCACGTGGATGCGGATGAGACCGTCAAATAGTTCGCGCTTCTGATCTACCACAAAGACAAATATACCTCCCTGACTTGTCCCGCCTTGACTGTTATCGAAATTCGATATAACTTCGGCTGAGGATGGCTTCCTCATCGGTGCAATTCCCCCATAACCGGAAGCGTTGGTTGATGCGAATCCCGCCGCAGGTCTTCACGGTGGCGATGATCGCGATCTTGTGCCTGAGCGGAACGAGGCTCTGGGCGCAGGGTCCGCCTTTTCAGGTCGACGATCCTGTGCCGGTGGATTTCAAGCACTACGAGTTCTACATTTTCGGGTCCACTGATGGGACGCCGGCGGAGACGGATTACTCTGGGCCTGCATTTGAATTTAACTGGGGAGCGGTGCCGCGCGTGCAACTGCATGCGATCCTGCCTTGGGGCGGGATCTATCCCTCGAACAATCCAACCTACTTGCCGGGCGGAACGGGCCCAAGCGCGCAAGGGCTGATGGATATGGAGCTTGGCGTGAAGCTCGCGATCATCAAGGAGACGAAGGCGATTCCGCAGATCGGCACGTTCACCATGTTTGAGATGCCGACGGGCAACTACGACAAGGGACTAGGCGTGGGGAAAGTCTGGTACCGCCTGCCACTTTGGTTGCAGAAGAACGAGGGCAAGTGGCTGTTCGACGGCGGCGCGGGCGAGACAGTGGTGCCGCAGACCGGGTATCACAATTTCCCCTACGGTGGCTTTCTGGTAAAGCGCGAGATGAACAAGAAACTGGAGCTTGCCGCGGAGGTGTTCTCGCACGGCGGTGAAGGTTATGCCGCGCCGCAGACGCAAGCTTCGACGATGATCGACGCCGGCGGGTACTGGCACCTGAAGGGTGAAGAAACCATGCAGCTTCTATTCGCTTATGGTCATTCCGTTGCCGGCCAGACCGAGAACTACGCGTATCTCGGCCTTTACTGGACGTGGGGCAAGGACGACAAAAAGGATGACAAAGACAAGGATTCCACCGATAAAAAGGCAATGCTGCAAAACGCTATGTATTCAGGACGCGCGCTGAAGAACGGATTTTGATGCGCTGACTGAGGCGACCCGCCTTAATCAGGGGAGCAATGCGATGGAGATGACAACGCGGGGTCTCTGGACGCTGTTGCATGGCATGGGATTCGGCACTCTGTATCTGCTGGCGTGTTCGTTTGCAATAGTCGAGTTGTATCGTCGCTACAAACCCGATTCCTTGCAGCCGATCTCCATTGAGGACCAGACGTTCTTGGGCAGGTGGCTGGTCGTGATGGCGGTAGTTGCGTGGGTCACGGTACTGACGGGCGCGTACGCCATCTATCCGTGGTACCGCGCGGTGCCTCCGGCGGGTACGGCCGCGCTCAACGCGTTTCCGCAGGGGCTGCTCAAATCCAATCCGAGCACCATCGGTTGGCATGCAATCGGCATGGAGTGGAAAGAGCACATTGCCTGGACTACGCCTATTTCGATCACCATGGCGGCGTCGGTCTTCCTGCGCTACCGGCGTTGCCTGACCAACTATCCGCAATTGCGCGCAGCTGTTCTGATCTTTGTTTTTGCCTCGTTCGCGAGCGCCGGTATTGCCGGATTCTTCGGCGCGGAGTTGAACAAGCGCGCTCCGGTTGAGGGCGGCGGGATGATCAAGCTGATGCAGGGAAGCGAGAGGTAATGGCAAGCGCACCGGCGAACAACCTATCGGTGATAGCGATGCCGAATGGTCCCGGCGCAGCGGCGGTGCTTGCTGCGGGGATCGGTTGCTTCACGATGGGAGCTCTTTCCGTTCTTGCAGACAAACTGCCGGCCCTCGCGCGCGTACTCAACATTTATCGGCCCACCGGGCCGCTCTCAGGAGTTTCTACGGCAGCAATTCTTGTGTGGGTCGCGGCCTGGGCTCTACTTCATTACTGCTGGCGAAAGCGCAATGTAAAACTGGGGCCAATCAACGGAATTGCGTTCCTCCTGCTGGCGTGCGGTATGCTCCTGACGTTTCCGCCGATTGGCGACCTTTTCTAACGCGAAAAAGAAAACGCCGAAACCTGAGCCGCAATTGCAGCCCTGGTTCCGGCGTTGAAGCGATGCAGTTCTCAGCTCAATTCAAGTCGTCGACGTAGTGCCCGACGAGAACAGTGTTGCCGTTGGCCGGATTCTTGAGTAACAGGCCGACGACGCGCACGTTGGTAGCCGACGAGAGGTCAGACAATTGCGTGAGTCCGTCGCGGAACTCGCAATTGTTTGCGATGTAGACCGTGACGGTTTGTGGAACTAGCAGGCCTGCGAATCCATTCACCTCCATCTGGAAGGATTCGGTGCCGGCATTCACGCTGCCCGGAACGACGGTCCCATTGAAGCCCCAGTGACGCAGGACAACGCGCTTGACTGTGACGGCACTGGCATTGGTTGCGCCGGTCGCCGGTCCTCCGACTGCAATGTGCTGGCCGGGAAGGAGCGCGTTCTGATTGAAGAGGAATTGCGCCAACGGGCCATGTGCCCAATAAATTGAGTACCTTTCGCTGCCGCTTAGGTCAATGGTTGCGAGCTGGCCTTGTGCAAGTCCAGTTGTGGTGGGCAACAGGCCGCGCACATACAAGTCAAAGCTTGTCGCCGGCCCAGACGATGGGTTCACGTATGTCACTTGACCGCTCGCGTAGAAGCCGGTATCGGAGAGGATGGCGATTTCGTCAGCGTCGATGGTTGCATCAGCGCGGTCGAGCGTGCCGGAGACTTGCACGATGCTGCTGGATGTTAAATCGCTGAATGCCGCGCTGCCGTCCCACTCGGTTTGACCATTGACGTTTACGGTGAATTGACGACCGTGTGGACCTTGAATCGTGATTGTCTGCTTGCCCGCGTCGGAACTGACAACCGCTGCGTCGAATTCATCGATGTAGGCGCCCTTGTCGTTGTTGTTGACTCCGTTGACGGTGAAGGTGGGGGTGACGTCGCCGGTGATCTGGCCTCCGCTCACGACAATCGATTTGCGCAGATTGAGGTCCATGTGCAGACCCACTGGCGCGCCGGATTGGGCCACGACCATGGGTTTAGCCAGCGTATAGGTCACGGTGGCCGGCGATAAATTTGCTGTCATGGTCTTGATGGTCGGCTCCGTGGTGCTGGCGTCGAGATAGCCGATGGTACCGTTGCTCAGCGCGATCGACACGTTGCTGTAGGTGCCAACCGGAACGTCATTCATATCGATCAGCGTCTGGAGTCCGTTGAAGCGTGCAAAGTCAACCGTCGGGGAACCGCTGGTCAACTGCACGGTATTGCCGCTTCCGTCGGTTGCGGAGATGCTTACATTCACGGTGAACGAGACAACACTGGCCATCGGCGCGTCGGTGCCGACGACGAATGAAGAGCCAATGACCGTCTGCGCGTTGTTATTGGTGGAGGGGGTAACGCTGCCGCAGCCTGTCACCAAAAGAGTGACCAGCGTCAATGCAACAAGAGATGGAAGGCTGTGCCTTCCTGACTTTGAAATGAACATTCCAGACTTACCGCACTTTCTGCGATCGTCCGTGGCCTCACGGAGCTTTTCGCGTGTTGGACCTCAGCTCGCGTGGAAAGGTCGGCTGTTGGCTGTGTCCCTATAGCCCGGAACACGAGCGCGTGGAAGAAAGTTGCGAGTGTCTTAAGTTATTTTTAAGGCAAATTTGCGCAGGTGACCTTTGGACATGCAGGAACATTACGCTTCGGAAAATTTTGTACTGGAGGGCACAACCAGTACAAGCCCTTATTCGTCTACTAAGCTTCTCCGCTGTTCCAGGAAGCGCCGCACTGACGAGTCGCGCTCGAGGCCAATGGCGACCGAGTAGGCGTGATTTGCTTCATGCCGGGAGTTGATGCGGGCCAGCAGTTCTGCGCGTGCCGCCCAATAGGGTTGATATTCCGCAAGGCGGGGATCGGCAGCGACAGCATTCAGATCCGCGAGCGCCTGATGTGTGCCTTTCAACTCGGCAACAGCGAGAGCGCGATTGATGGCGGCGACAGGCGATCCATTGAGCGCGATCAGCGCGTCATAGAGCTGCACGATCGCTGCCCAATCGGATTGACCTGTGCGAGCCCGTACTGCATGCGCCGACTGGATAGCCGCCTCGAGTTGGTAGCGTCCCAGGGCATTCATCGCACTGGCGCGATGGAGTAGGGACTCAGCTTCTGTGATCATCTTCCCATTCCAGCGTGATGGGTCCTGCAGCGCCAGCGGGACGTACTCACCATCGCTGGTTCGGCGCGCACGACGTCGCGATTCAGCGTGAAGCATCAGCGCGAGAAGCCCGAGGCCTTCCGGCTCATCCGGCAGCAATTCTGTAACGAGCCGTCCCAGGTAGATGGCCTCTTCCGCCAGGTCGCGCCGAGCCACATCTGTACCGGCAGCGTCGATCCAACCCTCCGCGAAGGCCGCGTAAATGGCTTCGAGCACAGTATCGAGGCGGTTGCGGAGTTCGCCGCGATCGGGTGTATCGAGAGGAATGCCGGCGTGCCGGATCTTGTTTTTAGCGCGCACCAGCCTCTGGCTCATGGTGGCGGGCGAAATGAGGAACGCGGAAGCGATTCGCGCAGCGTCCAGTCCCAGAATGGCTTGCAGCATGAGCGGCGCGCGGATGGCGCGATCGATGGCGGGGTGTGCACAGGCGAACATGAGGCCAAGGCGGCGATCCGGAATTTCAGCGGCATCGACGCCGGCTTCGATGGCCGCAGTGGTGTCTGCAATTTCGTCGGAGTAGATTTCACGCCGGTGCGAGCGCGCAGTGTCAAGAAACTTGCGTCGAGCCACGGTCATCAGCCACGCTTCAGGGTTTTGTGGGCAGCCGTTGCGGGGCCAGTCGGCAAGTGCGGATGCAAATGCATCGGAAAGCGCATCTTCAGCGGCGGCGACGTCGCGCGTGCGTGCCGCGAGAAATGCGACGAGTTTGCCATAACTGCGGCGCGCAACCTGCTCGGCCAGGTCGCGCGCTCCCGTCTCTTCGCATCCGCCCATGGGCTACATTGTCCAGATCGGCCGGACTTCAACGATGCCGTGCTGAGCGCCGGGGCAACGCGCCGCCCAGGATAAGGCGGCATCAAGGTCGGAGGCCTCGATGAGGAAGTAGCCGCC
>NZ_JBARMD010000603.1:0-2194 GCF_049802275.1 Occallatibacter sp.
GCGTTGATGAAATGAAAAGTCGTCAGAAGTCACCCGGCGCGCGGTTTCGCGCTGCGGTCGCGGAGGAAAAGCCGCTGCAAGTCGTGGGCGCGATCAATGCTTACGCGGCGCGCATGGCGGAGGCGACGGGGTTTCGCGCGCTGTATCTCTCTGGCGGCGGGGTAGCGGCGAATTCGCTGGGGATGCCGGACCTGGGGATCAGCACCATGGAAGACGTGCTGACCGACGTACGGCGGATTACAGAGGTGACGACGCTTCCGCTGCTGGTGGATATCGATACAGGTTGGGGCAGCGCGTTCAACATTGCGCGGACCATTCGCTCGATGTTCAAAGCGGGCGCGGGCGCTGTGCACATGGAAGACCAGGTGGGCGCGAAGCGGTGCGGACATCGACCGGGGAAAGAGCTGGTGCCTGCGGACGAGATGGTTGACCGAATCAAAGCTGCGGTGGATACGCGCACGGATGAAAATTTCGTAATCATGGCGCGAACGGATGCGCTGGCGGGCGAGGGCCTGGCAGCGGCGGTCGAAAGGGCTCAGGCGTATGTGGCGGCGGGCGCCGATATGATCTTTGCCGAGGCGGTGACCGAAGTCGCGCAGTACACGGAATTTCGCAAGGCTGTGGGCGTGCCGATTCTCGCGAATATCACGGAGTTTGGGCAGACGCCTTTATGGACGCTCGAGGAGCTGGCGCAAGCGGGCGTGGACATCATTCTCTATTGCTGCGCGGCGTACCGGGCGATGAATGCTGCCGCCTTGCAGGTGTATGAGGCGATTCGCACTGAGGGAACCCAGAAACATTTGATACCGATGATGCAGACCCGCGCGGACCTCTATAAATACCTTGACTACCATTCCTATGAGAAAAAGCTGGACGATCTATTCGCGAAGGGTAAAGAGGGCAAGTAGACACTCTCGCCGCTGATCCTTTAGCTTAATGCTCTGCGGGGGGCGCAATGAGCGATGACGTAAACACAACGCCTGCGGCATTCAAGCCGAAGAAATCCGTTGCGCTGTCGGGAACACCAGCGGGCTCGACCGCGCTGTGCACTGTTGGGCACAGCGGCAACGACCTGCACTATCGCGGATACGACATCAAGGATTTGGCGGCGCACTGCGAGTTTGAAGAGGTCGCCTACCTGCTGGTGCATGGCAAACTACCCAACGTGGCAGAACTTGCAACATACAAGGCAAGTTTGCGGCCGCTGCGCAGTTTGCCGGCGGCGGTAAAGCAGGCGCTCGAACTGCTGCCTCCATCGACTCATCCCATGGACGTGCTGCGGACGGGCGTCTCCGTTCTGGGTTGCGTGCTGCCCGAGGGCGAGACTCACAAGGAAAGCGGAGCGCGGCGGATTGCGGATACGCTGCTTGCTTGCCTCGGATCAATGCTTCTCTATTGGCACCACTATGCGCGTAATGGGCGTCGCATCGAGGTTGAGCGCTTCGAGGATTCCATTGCGGGGCACTTTTTGCACTTGCTTCACGGTACGGCGCCGAGCGAAGAGTGGACCCGGGCGATGCAGACATCGCTGATTCTGTATGCGGAGCATGAATTCAATGCGTCGACCTTTACGGCGCGGGTGATTGCGGGAACCGGATCGGACATCTATTCGTGCATCGCGGGGGCGATTGGCGCGCTGAAGGGGCCGAAGCATGGCGGCGCGAATGAGGTGGCGCTCGAGATTCAGAAACGCTATCAAAGGCCCGACGAGGCCGAGACAGACATGCGGTGGCGCGTGGGCGAACGCGAAGTCATTATTGGCTTTGGACACCCGGTGTATACCATCAGCGATCCGCGCAGCGACATCATCAAGGAGGTGGCTCGCGGACTGGCAAAAGCCGGTGGAGATATGCGGCTATTCAATGTGGCTGAGCGCATTGAATCGACCATGCACGAGGTCAAGCGCATGTTTCCGAATCTTGACTGGTACAGCGCGGTGGCATACGACCTGATGGGCGTTCCGGTGGATCTGTTTACGCCGCTGTTTGTGATTGCGCGGACGGCGGGCTGGTGCGCGCATGTGATCGAGCAACGGCAGGATGGGAAGATTATTCGGCCTTCGGCGGTGTATACGGGGCCGGAGAACAAGGAGTTTGTACTGATTGAGAAGCGGACTTAAGTAGCAAAGTGCTTTCCCACCCAGATTCGTGCTTTCCCACCCTTGCTTACGCAAGGATGGGGCACCCAGGACTAT
>NZ_JBARMD010000604.1:0-7354 GCF_049802275.1 Occallatibacter sp.
AATGGCTACCGAATCTGATCTGGTCGTTGGTTTGCCAGAAGTTTCCAAGGCTAAGGATCAAATCCCCTTCTCGGTTGAGCTCAAATCCGTTGCGCGGGGCAACATTGAAAGCCCCATACGTGCGATCTCCCACATCGGCGACATAGCTTCCACGTTGAATTTCAATATTGTTTATGTCCTTCGGGTCAATCTGCGGACCAATGTTGCTGGCAATATTTGTATTCGGAATTTCGACTCCATCGATTAGCCAGCTCACTTGATGACCGCCGCGCATGTGCAGCATGTCGTGGGTCATGTAGGCACCCGGGACGTAGTCGGTGATCATCTCCATCCCATAGCTGCGGCTCGCCCCAGGCGTCTGCTGGATGTCTATGTGGTTCACTGTGGTGGTTGGAGTAACACTGTCCACATTCGCAGCGTCAGGACTTTCAGTGATTGAAACGGATTGCTGGACAGTCGCAATCGGCAACTCGAAGTGCAGGATCGGTGAAGTTCCTGAGGCGAGTGTGATCGGTTGTGTCAACGAGGCAAAGCCCGGGGCGGAAACGGTCAGAGTGTAGTCGCCAAACGAGACGATCTGAAAGCGAAAAGCGCCGTCACGATCGCTTTCAAGCACCTGCACTGAGCTGGAACTGGCGCTCTTCAATTCTGCTTTGGCGCCGAAAATCGGCCGGTGCTGCGGATCATGAACGATGCCCTGGATCTGCCCATAGACAGTCGCATGCGCGCGCTGAACTGGAAGCAGAAAGTTGAAGAGACATAAAACAGGGAGAATGAACAAAAGCTTGCGCATAAACAAATCGACCTCCGTGTCACAGGCGTGACGCGCTCTAGCAAGGACGAGCTTGCAGGGGAAGATGCTGGGACCTCACCCTCAACGAGGCAAGGCGGGAAAGCTAGAGGAGAAGGCTCGGAGGACCGCGTTTCTGGCGACTGCGGTCGAGAGAGAGGCGATAGAGGGCATGCGTTTGGGGATGATTCGCCGGATGACTGACGATCTGGGCATAATGCGATCTCGACGGCGGTGGCGCTGCATGGAATGAAAATGCCGGAACAGTGGCCGCGCGAGGGTAGGATGGGCAACGCCCTTCGATCGCGTGAGCCCCTGAGCCAAAGCCCGACGAGCGCTCGATCTGGTCCATCGCGGCGCAGTGGTGATGCCCATTGCGCCGACAGCATGCAGGAAGATTTGCTTCTGGGTTGGAAGACGAAACCGCGAGCAGTGGCGCGATCTGAAACGAGCCGATCAGCGCGAGCATCAAAGAGGCTACGGGTCGCCACATACAGCGCCTAGTGTAAGCCAGATCACACGTAGGGGCAATTAAAAGCTGTGCCAGGCACTACAACCCGGGAGCTGGCATTGAACGAGCGCTACTCAGACCGCTCTTAGCCCAGCCTTGCAGGTACGAACTCTGTTGAACCCCAGCGTCCGAGATAGTCCGCGATAATCCACGCAGACCCTGCGATCCCGAAAGTCTCCGTACTTTCTGCCCAGTTCACAAAATGATGAGGATCAGCAAAGAGCATCGGCAACCATACCAGCAACCCGAAACCCAGGATCATTGCAGTCGTCAATTGAGACGCCAGCTGCGCACGGAAACCCGTCAGTAGTGCGATGGCAGCAAGAGCAAACGCGACCGTGGTCGCTATCGCCCAGAACATCTGTCCCGGAGGAATCCATTTCGGAACCAGACTTGCAGTTGCGGAGAGATAGAAGAGCTGTTCCAGCGCAAACGAGATAACACAGACAGCGAATGAGTAGTACCCGAACTTGGCAAGCCCGGCGGTTGGGGGTGAGGCGATTTCGCGGTAACCCGCGTACAGGACCAAGGCTGCCGAGACGAACGAGAACTGTTCGAAGAAATTTCCAAATCCGTTGTAAACAAGCGGATGTTTAAGGATAAGTGGTAATCCCAGCAACGCGAAGGCGAGATAGATTGCACCCACTGCGACAGAGCCCGCTCGAGCTGTTCTCGGCCATTGAATAGCCACGCCGCCGAGGACTTCAATCGTTGCCCCGATGTAGATGAAGATCGCGCGATGAGGAACGTCCCCAAGCGCGCTGAAATCATGCCATGCCAACGCACAGATGCCGGAAGCAATGGCCGCCAAGCCAAAGACGTAACGCCCGAAAGAGAATTTCATGAGAGCGCCTTACCTGGATTCGTGTGGAGAACCTAGCTTACTTCAAACAGTCCCGGCAAGACATCCCCCGCCTTGCCCTCCACCACATTTGTAAATGCATGCGCATTCAGCGGCGGCTCGGGCCCTACGTAAACCGTCCTCGCGCCGGCCTGCCGCGCCCAATGAACAAAGTTCGCCGCCGGATACACCGAACCCGATGTGCCTACCACCACCATCAACGTAGCCCGTGCAATCTCCCGCTGAATCCGATCCATCTCCAGCGGAATCTCGCCGAAGAAAACAATATGCGGCCGCAACCGTGCTCCGCACGCGCAGTGCCCCACTTCGTCCAGGCTCTTGTATACGGTGTGATCCTCAACCGGCGCTCGCCCGCACTCATCCTCGCAGCGCGACTTCGCCAGTTCTCCGTGCATGTGCACCAGCCGTTTCGATCCAGCGCGCTCATGCAGATCATCCACATTCTGAGTGCAAAGAAAGAACCGGTCGCCCATCTGCGACTCTAGCTCCGCAAGTGCAACGTGCGCCGGATTCGGCGCTGCCTTCGCGCCTTGATCTCTGCGTTCGGAATAAAACTGCCACACCAGCGCCGGATTCAGTTCCAGCGCCTCAGGCGTGCAAACATCTTCTACCCGATGCCCCGCCCACAACCCATCCGAAGCGCGAAATGTCGGCAGCCCACTCTCCGCGCTTATCCCCGCCCCCGTCAGCACGAACACACGATCGGAAGAAGAAATCGAGATTTTCGACATAATCGTAATGGCCCTCGGCTGTCAGCCTTCAGCTCTCAGCTTTATTCTCGACTCCTACGTAAATTGAATCAGTGTCAAGCCGCACAAATGAGCTGAAAGCTGAGGGCTTGCTCTCACGGTTCCAGCAAAATCTTGCCGGTAGTCTTCCGGTTCTCCATATCGGTCTGCGCCCGGCCGGCTTCCACCAGCGGGAACACATGTTCCATGCGCAGCTTCAAATCGCCCTTCGCCACCCAGCCAAGAACTTCGCCGGCGCGCCACTCGAGTTCTTGCCGAGTCGCGACGTAGTGCCAGAGCGTCGGTCGCGTTACGAACAGCGAACCCTTTCCGCTCAATTGGATTAAATCGAATGGCGGCACCGGCCCACTCGATCCGCCAAACAGCGCCAGCATTCCGCGCGGCCGCAGGCAATTCAAGCTTCCATCGAACGTCGTCTTCCCCACCGAGTCGTACACCACATCCACGCCCTTGTTGCTCGTCAGCCGCTTCACTTCCGCAACAAAATCCTGCTCGGTGTAGAGGATCACGTCCGAAGCACCGGCCTCGCGCGACAACTCCGCCTTCTCCTCTGTCGACACTGTCGTGATTACTCGCGCGCCAATCCGGGTCGCAATCTGCGTCAGCAGTAATCCCACGCCGCCCGCCCCTGCATGCACCAGCGCCGTGTCTCCGCCCTTCAAGGGATAGGTCGACGTCGCCAGGTAGTGCGCGGTCATCCCCTGCAGCATCGCAGCTGCAGCCTGCTCAGGTGTTAATGAATCCGGAACCTTCACCAGTTGCGACGCCGGAACCAGCGCGTACTCTGCATAGCTTCCCAACACACCGACGGATGCCACGAGGTCGCCAGGCTTGAATCCAGTCACTCCCGAGCCAAGATCTTCCACCGTACCCGCAGCCTCGCTGCCCGGAATCAGCGGCAACGTCGCTTTGTATGTGCCCTTGCGAAAATAAATCTCGATAAAATTGACGCCGATCGCTTCAACGCGAATCAGCACTTGTCCCGGTCCGGGAACAGGAATCTCCAACTCGGCGAGCTGCAGAACCTCAGGCCCACCCGTGTTCTGAATCTGAATTGCGTTCATACATGCGCAAGAATGCACCCTAACACCCGCAAACTGCAAGCAATGTATTTCCGGGTGAATCCACAGTTCCTTTTGAATTGCAAAACAACTCACAACAAACGAAACCCCGCCCGGAATGGATCCGCGCGGGGCTTCTGTTTTCTATTCCCTATTCCCTATTCCCTATTCCCTGCTTTTAAAACGTATCGTCGTGCCGATCCGTCAAAATGCTCGGCTCTTCCGGTGTCCTCAGCCGCACGATCCGATCGATGGTGTACGGCGCACGTTGTTGCGACGTATGGAAATGCCGCACCTGCAGTTCGCCGAGCAGACCAATCGCAAGCATCTGAATGCCTGCCAGTATCAGTACGCCTGCAATCACGAACAGCGGCCCATGCACGTCCATCACGCTCTGGTGTGGATGCGCAATCTTCATCCCCAGCAGCAGCGCCGAAATAAAGCTGCCCGCCAGGATTCCCAGTGCGCCGAAGCTGCCGAAGAAGTGCAACGGCCTGCTCATATATTTCAGCAGGAATCGGATCGTCAGCAGATCGAAGAACACCCGGAAGGTGCGGCCGATGCCATAGTGGCTTTTGCCGCGCTCGCGGTGCACGTTCTTGATCGGAATCTCGCAGATTGAAGCGCCATACCAGCTCGCCAGCGCAGGAATAAACCGGTGCATTTCGCCATACAGCGGAATGTTCTGGATTACTTCATGCCGATAAGCCTTGAAGGTCGTTCCAAAGTCATGGATGTCCACGCCTGAAAGCTTTGCCATGAGCCAGTTCGCACACCGCGAAGGAATCCGGCGCATTACGAAGTTGTCGATGCGCTCCTTGCGCCAGCCCGACACCACGTCGTAGCCCTCTTCCAGCTTTTCAAGGAAATTCGGAATCTCATTCGGATCGTGCTGCAGGTCGCCATCCATCGCCAGAATGTATTCACCCGAAGCGTGATCGAATCCCGCCGCCAGCGCTGACGTCTGACCAAAATTCCGGCGCAGCTTCACCACCAGCACGCGGCTGTCTACCGCGGCGATCTCTTCCAGAAGCTTGTAAGTCTTGTCGCTTGATCCGTCATCGACCAGGACCAGCTCAAAATTGTCGCCCACCTGCTCCATAACCTGTTTCAGGCGCGCGTATAAGACGGTTACATTGTCCTCTTCATTGTGGAAGGGGACGACAATTGAATACTTCGGCATATGTATAGTATAGACGCGCCGTTATTCCGAAAGGCGCAGTTATTCGTTACTCATCGTGGACGAAAAGCGATTACCGTGCTCAATTATCCGTTTGACAAGCCTATCGGTCCAGCTCGTCCAGCATTCCCTGCATCTCGCTGAGAGCATGGCGGTTGCCGGTCCGCGCCGCGCAACTGATTCCCGCCTTCAGCTTCTCGATCGCTTCGGGATTCCGTCCAGCTTTCGCGAGCGTCTGGGCAGACATGAAATAGGCCGCTGTGTAGTCGGGGTTCTGCTCCATCAAAACGTCGAATTCCTTCAGCGCCGCATCCGCTTCTCCGCGATTTGCCAGCTCCATGGCGATGCCATAGCGCGCAAATGCGTTCTTCGGATCAAGGGCGAGAATCTCTTTCAGTCCTGCAATCTTGTCGGTTGTGCTCATAATGGGGGATTTCTGCACCAAGGCGATTTGCGTAAATGGCGTGGATTGCCGAAACTGGAACTGGTGCTTCGGCACAGGCGTTCACTGGTTCTTTCATTGTAGCCGGAAGTGAACTCCTCTGAAGCCGCTGCACTCGAAAGATGGAGCAAGCAAGAAAATGAGCACGACTGAAGCCAATCCGCCTGTGCGTACGGTTGCCAGCACGCAGTCCGAGATGACTGAGGTCATCCTCCCTAACGACGCCAACACGCTCGGCAATCTCCTCGGTGGTCGTCTCATGCACTTCATCGACCTGACGGGCGCCATCGCTGCCTATCGCCACTCGCGCACCCATGTCGTCACCGCCGCGATGGATCACATCGACTTCATCCAACCCGTCCATGTCGGCGATCTGCTCATTCTTAAATCCAGCGTCAATCGCGCCTTCAACACATCTCTCGAAGTCGGTGTGAAGGTATGGGTCGAAGACCCGCAGACCGGGACACACCTGCACGTCGCCAGCGCCTATCTCGTCTTCGTTGCTGTAGACGAACACGGCCGCCGGCAGAAGCTGCCCCAGGTACAACCCGAAACAACCGACGAAGTCCGCCGCTACAACGACGCACTCCGCCGTCGTGAACATCGTGAATCCGAATCAGCGCGCCGGAAGCAGGAACGGCGTAGTACAGGCCTCACGCGGGTCTGATCAAAAACCGCTAAGAACCTGCACAAGGAGTAATTCCAACCATGGCTCATTCAGCCGCCGCGCCTCAGCCCTTACCGCTTCCGGGCGTCTCGAAAATCATCGCAATTGGATCCGGCAAAGGCGGAGTCGGCAAAACCACCGTCGCCGTCAATCTCGCCGTCGCGCTCTCCAAGCTCGGCCACCGCGTCGGCCTCATCGACGCCGACATCTACGGACCGAACGTCCCGCTCATGATGGGCTCAACGCAATCGCCGCGCGTCGGCGCTGATAACCAGATCCAGCCCAATGACACGCACGGTATCAAGACCATCTCCATAGGCTACATTTCGCCCGGCGACAAGCCGCTCGTCATGCGCGGACCCATGCTCCACCAGATCATCCGCCAGTTTTTGCAGCAGGTCGAGTGGGGCCAGCTAGACTACCTCATCGTCGATCTGCCTCCCGGCACCGGCGACGTAGTGATTTCTCTGGTCCAGACCGTCCCGCTCACCGGCGCCGTCGTTGTCTCCACGCCCAGCGATGTCAGCCTGCAGGATGCCCGCAAAGCCCTTGAGATGTTTGCGCAGGTCAACGTCGAAGTTCTCGGCATCGTCGAGAACATGAGCCACTTCACCTGTCCGCACTGCCACGAGGTGATCGACATCTTCTCCAGAGGCGGCGCCGAGCGCACCGCGACACAATTCAAAATCCCGTTCCTTGGTGCCGTCGAACTCATCCCCGCCATTCGTGAAGGCGGAGACCGCGGACTTCCCGTAGCACTGGCAGGCCCCAAGAGTCCGCTGGCCACAGAGTTCTACGCGATTGCGCAAAAACTCATCGAGCGCGCCGATGCCGCAGCAGCAGCCAGCAGCGACGTAATCGAAATCACTTAGTCTCCTGACCCTGAAGTTCTCAGTAAACGTTGGCGATGTCATTCCTCTTCTATGTGCATTCTTCCCCTCACGAACGCTGTCATTCTGAGCGAACGGGGCCCCGAACGTACCAGGGGCCCCAAAGAGCGATTTAGCTCTTTGGGGTAGGTTCGGGGGTGGTGAGCGAAGAATCCGCTTTTTCCTTCCGGACTTCAACGCCTCCCATTGAACTACTGGATGT